>JBAUJD010000362.1:0-2861 GCA_049683515.1 Thermosynechococcaceae cyanobacterium
GGCCTAGGGATGCGATCGCATCCCCTACCTGCGGTAAAATCCCTTGCCCTCGAAGGACTTGGGACGGTGCCATCGCAATGGGCGGGAAGGAAGCAATGGAAGAGGGTGTCATGGTCATCGAAAATTAAACGGAAGCAATTCAGAAAAAACTAGAAAAAATCAGGACGCATCACTGGCGGTTGAAAGCTGGGCCAAGTTAGTCTCATACACTTCAATAGTCATATTCTCATCATCCCGTACCGCCAGCGATCTCTGCACCTGACCCAACGGCACAATTTCAGAAACCCCAGGACCAGGATGCGCCAAGGCACGGGCCCGAATTGTGAGCTGACCGATCCCAGAGCGTCCTGGAGAAAATAGATCTCCAGCAGCTTGCTGAAGCGTTGCTTCCATCTGCGGTTTGGTAATGTTAGAGGGCACTACAATGACGGCCTGGGTGCTGGCAGAATCATAGACGACAGAATAGCGAACGGCTCCCGGTACTGAGGTGCGAGTCAGGGGCACAATGCTCAAGGCAAACAGGCCTACGGTCAAAACGCCCATGAACCCAGTGATGCCCACCAGACGAAATCGAAAGCCCCACTTCAAGAGAAACGCAAGTCCCGCAAACAGGGCAAACGCCACCGTGGCAATGGCGCTCCACTGGCAATACAGTATAAAGACAGAATTCGTCATTTAGTCGGCTTCCTCATTGCTGATAAATTCTGATTCGGTTTGCTCCAATGCGGCCCGCAACGTATGCCAAGTCAAAGTCGCACACTTAATACGGACTGGGAACTGAGCCACTCCCTGCATCACATTGAGCTTCCGTTGCTCTTGGGGGAACTCAGCCTCGCCCTTCATCATTTTTTGGAACTGCTGCACCATTTCTAGGGCTTCAGCGATGGTTTTGCCCCGCGCCGCATCGGCCATTAGGTCGGCAGACGACATTGCGATCGCACAGCCTTCGCCTTCAAACTTGACATCTTCAATACTGTCTCCGGCCTCATTGAGCTGCAGCGTCAGCTCAATGGTGTCACCGCAAGACGGATTATGCCCGCGATGATGCCGATGAACAGGCTCTGTAACGCCGCGATGTCGGGGCTTTTTATAGCGTTCTAAGATGACCTGCTGGTAGAGGGTCCGTAAATTATCGAGGGGCATAGTTGACTATCTACTGCCGTAGCTTTTCTCTTATCACTCTAACGGTTTGGTGACGGGAATGATCGAGATCGAGTGGTGCAGGGATCGTTTAGAGTAGTCTTGAAATCATAAACAGACGAAAGAGTCCGGCAAAGCTAGGCCAGCTTTCGATCCTGAAGTGTCGAAGCTCAAAGGAGGCTCAATGAAGTGGGTTAGTGCATTATCAACGCGTCCGTCTCTAGAGGCCGCCCTTGATGACGTGATTGGGCAAGCCCAGCAGTCCCTTAATACTCCAGCCGATCTGGCGATCTTGTTTATCTCCACTAGCTTTTCCAGTGAATACCCTCGGCTGCTGCCGCTCCTACAAGAGCGACTAAATGTTCCCCATGTCATTGGCTGTGGCGGTAATGGCATTATCGGTCAGGCCTTTGGTACCACCTCAGAAATTGAAGAAGAACCCGCCCTGGCTCTGACTTTAGCGCACCTGCCCGGCGTGAAGCTACAGACGTTTCAGTTTATGTCTGAAGATCTACCCGATCCCGATAGCTCCCCGGATCGCTGGGTCGATTTAATGCAGGTCGATCCTGCCGATCAGCCTAACTTTATTCTGCTGGCTGATGCCGCTAGTACAAAGATTAATGATCTACTGCAGGGCTTAGATTACGCTTATCCCGGCGCGGTGAAGATTGGTGGTCTGACCAGTGGCCCTAATTTAAGCGACGGGAGTGGACTTTTTTGCGATCGCAAGCTCTACCGAGAAGGAGCCATTGGCGTTGCCCTCAGCGGCGATATTCAAGTGGACACCATTGTGGCCCAGGGGTGCCGTCCCGTCGGTCAACCCTACCGCGTCACCGATGCTGAGCGGAATGTCATGCTTCAGGTGGAAGAGCAGCTTGCGCGAACTGATCCTGAACAGCTTCCTGAAACCGGCAAAGAACAAACGCCCTTAGAGGCGCTGCAGAGCGTCGTGGATAAATTAGATGATGATGATCGCGAGTTGGCACAGCACGCGCTGTCGGTGGGCATTGTTCGCAATGAATTTAAGCAAGAGCTAGAACCGGGTGACTTTTTGATTCGCAACCTGATTGGCGTCGATCCTCGGATTGGTGCAGTTGCCATTGGCGATCGCATCCGTCCCGGCCAGCGCATCCAGTTTCATCTCCGCGATGCTGAAGCCTCTGCCGAAGATCTAGAAGCGTTACTAAAGAAATATCTCAGAGCGGGTCATGCTGCTCCGGCGGGTGTACTACTGTTCGACTGTTTAGGACGTGGCGAAGCTTTCTATGATCAAGCCGACTTTGATTCGGATCTGTTCCATCGCTATATCAAGAATATTCCGATGACGGGCTTTTTCTGTAACGGCGAGATTGGCCCCATTGGCGGCACGACCTTCTTACACGGCTATACAGCCGCATTTGGCATTTTTAGCCAACCGTCCAGGGATTGAATCGGCTGATCGTTTTTATTAGACAATAGTCTTCGCCAAATAGCGCAAACGTACCTGCGTCGCTTTGCCATTGAGCATTGGTATCGTTTTGTTCGGCAACGGCTCCACTACTGGACTGTGCCTCAACTGGCTACCCCAAAACAAATGGAAACTGGGTCTGACCTGATGCCTTTGATGACCTGGCAAGTATAGCCCGCCCGTGAGGTCGTCGAAGACACCCCCTGACCCTGGCAAAAATCTATGGCCAAATCGCCCCCAGGACGCATCACAAATTCGTTCGTCAGCTAAAAAC
>JBAUJD010000363.1:0-2557 GCA_049683515.1 Thermosynechococcaceae cyanobacterium
CACATGTTTTTAGCCACCCTAGAAACCTCCTTATTCGTGATTGGTGGCATTAGTGCCTGGTATATTCTCAGCCACCGTCATTCAGCCTTTTTTAGCCAATCTCTGAAGATTGTGTTGGCAGCTGCGATCGCCATCACGCCCTTGCAAATCTATGTCGGACATCTCAGTGCTGAGCAGGTGGCGCACTACCAGCCAACCAAACTGGCGGCAATGGAAGCGAAGTGGGACACCAGTCCCGCTGGACAGCCTGCAGATTGGAGCTTACTGGCCTTGCCCGACGAAATTGGACAAAGAAATAAGTGGGAAGTTAACATTCCTAATGGGCTAGGCTACATTCTGGAATTTAAGAAAAACTTGTCTGAACCCGTTCGCGGCTTGAAAGAATGGGCACCGAGTGATCGCCCCCACATGGTGGGGTTGATCTATTATTCGTTCCGAATTATGAGTGGGATTGGCTTCTTTTTGGCGGGGTTGATGCTGTGGAGTACCTTGCAATGGCTATTGGGCAATCTCTCCGCCGAAAAGATAGAAAAACAAGCATGGCTGCTTCGCACCTGGATTTTTGCTGCGCCCTTGGGCTACCTTGCCGTTGAATCGGGCTGGATTGTTCGCTGTGTGGGACGACAACCCTGGACCCTGTACGGGCAAATTCGGACCTCGGATGCGGCCTCTCACCTGCCAGCCAGCACTGTCCTCACGTCGCTGATTCTGTTTGCCGTGGTTTATTCGATCCTCTTGGTGGCAACACTTTACTTTGGGAGCCGGATTATCCGGCGGGGGCCAAATCTGGCGATACCGATCCCTGGACTCGACGAACAACCCGCGATCGAGACGGAACCCGCCACCTTTGTTCCCGATCAACGCCCTGTCGAAACGCAACAGTAGGTCACGGATATGGACGCATTACACGATTTTCTACCGCAGGTTTGGTTTGTCATTCTGGCGCTGTTCTTGTTTCTCTACGTCATGCTGGACGGCTTTGACCTGGGGGTGGGCATCCTTTCCCTCACCAGTTCTGACGAAGCGCGCCGCAGCCTATTGATGACCAGCCTCGGTAATATTTGGGATGCCAATGAAACCTGGCTAGTCCTGATGGGGGGAGCCTTGTTTGGGGCATTTCCCCTGGCCTATGGCACCATTCTCAGCGCCCTGTACATTCCCATTTTTATGATGATTTTCGGGCTAATTTTTCGGGCCGTGGCCTTTGAATTTCGAGAACATTCCGATCGCAAAGTGCTATGGAACGTTGCCTTTGGAGCCGGTAGCTTTATGGCTGCGCTGGGACAGGGCTTTGCCCTCGGTAGCGTGATTGAGGGGATTGCCGTGGACGAAGCAGGACATTTTATCGGTTCCACTTGGGATTGGTTAGACTGGCGATCGCTCTTAGTCGCTCTGACCTTAATCCAGGGGTATGTTTTGATTGGGTCTACCTATCTGATTTTGAAAACAGAAGGAAACCTGCAAAAGACTCACTTCCGCACTGCAAAGCTGGCGGCTGTCACCACCTTAATCGGCGCAGTTTTAATAACAGTTGTCACCCCAGTCTTTTATGCGGCAGCTCGAACGAAACTCTTTAGCCCTCCACTCGTTTATATTTTTATCCTGATTCCTATGGTGGGTGTGCTGCTGGTCGGACTGCTGTGGCAAAGTCTCAGTCGAGAAGAAGAAATCACGCCCTTTGTCTACACGATTTTGATCTTCTTACTGACGTTTCTGGGGCTAGGACTGATTGTCTTTCCCTATATCATTCCTACCCAAATCACCATCTACCAGGCTGCTGCGGCCCCCAGTGCCTTAGTCTTTATGCTCACCTTTATCGGGGTGCTGATTCCGATCATGCTGTTTTATAACATTTATAACTATGTGGTGTTTCGCGGCAAAGTCGTGGGCGAGTGAGAAACGCTACTGCGCCCCACGCAACTGGCCTCGCCCCATCCTTGGGCCTCGACCTGTGCCTCGATTGCCGTTCATTCTTCTGCCTTGACCCATCCCTCTCCAGGCGAGCAGACCGTTTTCATCCCTGAGCTTTAACACGGTGTCTCCGGATTTCACGACCGCCGCAGTCAAAGTAGGCTGGTTGGCATCGGCAAGTCGGGAGCCAGTGATTTCCACCAGGTCGCCAGATTTGAGACTAAATTTCTGGTCATCAAGATACCAGGATGGCCCTAAATGAACATCTACTGTTCCTTTGGCGGTTTCCACTAATACATGCATCCCCGTGCCAGACCGTCGGCCTTGGCTTGCTCGCTCGTCCATCCGCACCACTTTGCCCGTAATCGTTTCTACGGTAGCGGGGTTAAAGTGCCGAGGCCCAAGGGGAGTAACGTCATTGCCCAGTTTGGATCGCTGCATTTCCTGGGCCCAGGCGGGAGCCGTGATTGCGACACCGATCAAGGTTGCGATCGCAACAAAAAGCATCATTATTTTCATGGGAGGATTCTCCTAAAATATTGACTTGAGTTTGCTCACTAAACATTCAAAATCGATGGCTTGTTCTTTCTTAACGAACCGCCGCTTTTAATGCGGTTTGTGTGTCAGGTAGGAATACGGCGTACAT
>JBAUJD010000364.1:0-4891 GCA_049683515.1 Thermosynechococcaceae cyanobacterium
CCTAAGCCCCAGGGTCGCTGGTATTGTGGCGCAGCTCTTAGTGGATCAGGGCGATCGCGTCCAGCAAGGTCAAGTCATTGCCCGTATGGATCGTCGCGATCTCGAAGGCCAAGCAATTCAAGCTCAGTTTAAGTAGCCCAACAACATGCCATCTGATTCTTTCCAGTATGTATATGAAATCTTCATCATAAAATCCTCTGTTAGGCTGCCAATACTCTTGAATTCTCTATCTTTTCTGCGACTAGTACTGAGATCTGCAAATAAACCATCAGCTATGCGCGAGATCTGAAGTTCTGAAACTACCACACGCAGATTCATAATACTGATGGACTATCTTCAGATCTCAGTACTAGGGACAATTGGTCTGCTCAAGCGTAGAAAACCAACAGACCGATTCTGACTCTCGTTCATCTATTTGGCCGCTGATCCACTCAGCCTTTAACATGGAGTAAACAACATGATCGACAAAGTGATCATATAACCACTCTGCATCCCGCATAATGCCTTCTTTCTTAAATCTAACTCGTTCCCAACTACGGTAGGAATGGTGACTCGATTCAAGCCCAGTTGCACAAACGCATGATTGATGAGAACACGGCAGCATTTCGTTAGGCTAGATCACCTCCAATAACTTTCTCAAGGAGAGGGCAAGTCATGTTCTTCAACAAGTAAAGGCCAGTGATGGCCTCGCCTGAGTATCACAGCTCGAAAGTGTCGAAAGTCCCATGTGAGGATCTGGGTTTTTCGATATGATGCCATCGCCATGACGATTAAATCGGGTAAGTCAGCACCACTATCGCTGTAGCGATCGCCCAGTGTAAGTGCAAGATCAAGTTCCGCGCCCGTCGGCACTTCTAGCTGATGAATGCCCTCAAGCAAACTACGACCAAACGAGATCGCTGCATTGGGATGCCCGCGAGATCGCAGCAACAAGTCAGCTTCAACAAGTATCGGCCACGGAACGATGATGTCTCGCCCTAGTCTCGCCAATAGCTCAGCCGCAAATTGATGCCGACGCCCTTCACCACGATTGATTGCAGATACAAGTGGACCTGTATCGCAGACAATCAACCGACCACGCGACCCAATATTTCTTCAATTCGATCCGAAAGATCTGGATCGTCGTTAATGAGTCCGGCATAGGGCAGTGATTCAGGCAGCGAATCGATAAGTTCACAGATAACCGCCGATGCAGAGATTTGCCGCCGCTTGGCTTCTTTATCTAGACGCTCCGCCAATACTGGGGGTAAAGATATTGTTTTTCGTACTGAAGACATCGCAAGAGTATGAACTCGATAGTATGAATATACACTCTGGAGATGAATTTGGCTTCAAAACGGAATGAAGTCAGCAATTCTCATTATGGCAATAAAGGCAGTTGAGTAGACCAAAACTAAACGACAGCATGCAGGTTGTAAGCGTTGCCATCTGGCAAAATCATCCTGATTAGCAGCAATCGATTCCATAATGAGAATTGCTGACCCGATTTAAGCCCAGTTGCACAAACGCATGATCGATGAGAGCATGGCAGCATTTTGTCATAATGCCCTTGCCAACAGCATCACGGCTTAACCAATAGCCGATCTCTACAGAGCTATTTCTCCGCTGGATTGGGTGAAATCCTGCAATGCCAACCAATGCACAGAGGCCAATAAAGCATCAAAGAAAATTTTATTAGTGGATTCTCCGGTATTAGGAAAGCGCTTAATATTACCAGCGTTTCATAAAAATTAAATTTATGTTACAAAAACTATAATAATATATTAGTAAATGAGTATGCGAGGTTCTTATGAGCGGTCAAAAGATAAATAAGGATGAGAGTGTCACTTACGACAGAAATATTATCCCCGCTGAAACCAAGGCAAGAATGGATCGCGAAGGGGAAAATTTCAAGTCTACTGGTCCGGGTCAAACCACAGACTTAGAGGGACTTACCAATAACTACGCTGTCAGTCCTCAAACCTCTGAACAAGAAGAAAATTCATGGAAGAAGAAGTTGTGGCAAGCGGTCGCATTTGCTGCTGTGACTTGGATCCCGATTAGTATCGCGATCATTGTGAGCCGTTAAATTTTTGCTTGCGCATTTCTTGTGACCTTATAGAGGTAACGCTATTGGGTCACCAGTAGGCTTATCAAGCCCCCCTGGATCCGCACATCCAGGGGGGGCATTTTAAGTAAGAGGCTGCAGCAAAGTACCTTCAGAGTGAGAGGAGTTTTCAGGCTGGACTTAGAGAATAGGGCACTTCTAATCCGTGGGATTCCATTAGAGCTCGCTCTTTCATAATCTCTTTCGGATGACCGTCAGCCACAATGTGGCCGTGATCGATTAGGAGGATGCGATCGCATTTTGTCAAAATTATTTCAGAAGATTAGCCATCAAATGCGGGACATGTTCAAGCTAACGGAAGGCCGACTATAGCACAGCGGTAACTCTAGTGAGTGTTGATGCAAAAAATCGGGATCACTCAAGACTTGCTCAGTTGGTCCCGAAAACACGATCGCACCTTCACTGAGAACAATGGTAGAGCGACAGAGATCGAGCGCCATATCTAAGTCATGGGTAGCAATCAGCTGAGTCAATGGCAGCCCCTGCAACAGCTCAATAAGCTGGCGGCGAGCGCGGGGATCAAGCTGAGCCGAGGGTTCATCTAGCACTAGCACTTGTGGCTGCATGGCAAGAACACCTGCTATAGCCACCCGCTTCTTTTCACCTCCTGAAAGATTACTAGCAGTCCGCTCTGCGTAGCGATTCAGATCTAGCCCTACCGCAGTCATCGCTTGCTCAATCAGGTGAGAGAGCTGTGGTTCTTCTATGCCCTGGTTGAGGGGGCCAAAGGCCACATCTTCCCATACCGTTGGCATGAACAACTGATCGTCTGGGTTTTGAAATACTAAGCCCACAAAGTTGCGAATGTCTTGCAAGGTCTCAGGTGCCACCTCCCATTCCCCAATCTTGATGGAGCCGGTTTGAGGCACAATAATGCCGTTCAGGTGCCGGAGTAACGTAGACTTGCCAGAACCATTGGCCCCAATCAACGCCACCCGGTCGGTAGCCTCAATGGCAAGATGAATGTCGCGCAGCGCTTGAGTTCCATCTGCATAGATGTGACTTAAACCTGCGATAGAAACTGGATTGTGATGCATGGATGCACAATTTTAGAGGGGCAGTTGTGGTAAATAAATGGCTTGACCCAACACCGCTATCAGCGCAATTGCACTGATGGCCGCAATATCTCTCCCTCCTCCTTTCGGCAGATTTCTGGTGGCGACAGGTATGCCGCTGTAGCCTCGCGCTAACATGGCTTGGTTAACCCGCTCACCTCGTTCATAGGTGCGAATGAACAGAGAGCCAAACATATTACCGATCACAGAGCGTTGACGACGACCAGAGGAGATCTTCAAATTGCGCGACGCTGCGGCTTGCCTCATTGTCGTTAGTTCTTCTACTAAAACACCAATGTAGCGGTACATTGAGGCCAAAATTGCCACCAGCAAAGGCGGCACCCGAAGCTGTATGAGGGACTGTAGCAGAGCCGGAACGGAAGTCGTTAAGGTTAAAAGATTCAGTCCAATCAAGCAGAGTAAGGCCTTGAGCGTTACGCTGCCCAGCACCGTTAAGCCGGTACTCGTCACTCGCACCCATCCCCATTGCCAAACGACATCCCCCCCACTGTGGAATAGAGTCCCCAGCAAAACAGTCGCGATAAAGGCAAATTCGACGGCAACCCGCTTCAATAGAACGCGCCACGTCACGCGACTAAGCAGCGCAAGGCTGATCATCACCGCGCCATAAATGGCCCAAGTCCACCAGTGGCCGTTGGGGGTAAAGGCGATCGCCAAAACCATTAAAGCAACGCAAAGAATACGAGTCTGAGGTGCTAGAGCATGCCAAAGGGTTAACCTTTGACTGTCAATATCAAAACGGAATGCTCCAACGTGTAGCAGCACTTAATGCAATATCCTTTTTAACGGTTTCAGCTCTAGCGAAGGGTGTGCTCTGGAACTTCGGTTTCAGTTGCTGAAGCACTAGATTCTCGACGAACAAATACTTTGCCTAAAGTCCAGGCCACGCCAAAGGCTGCGAAGGTGCCCACAATGCCTGCGACGGGGATGGCAATCTGCTGGGGCACACCTTTGAGAGCATAACCATCAAAAACCTTCGCAAACGGAAGCGTCTTAGCTGGTGGCTCAGCGTGTTCCTTGTCGGTAAATTTCAAGTCCTCTGCCACTCGGTTTAAGCCATCTGGATTAGAACTGGCAAAAGGGGACAGCAGAGCAGCCACGGCAACGGCAACGCCTAAGCCACTGAGCAAGAAGACGCCGTACCGCATCTGAGAAGAACGATCGCTCATCTTATAGTCATTCCTATACTGATAGAGTTCTTGAGATTGCAAATTACCTCAGCGCATTGCCGAAGAAGCAAGGGCTGGCTCACGATGCCGACGGGGTGGTTCGTAGAGCAAATCGGGGCGAACTCGCCACACATAGCTCACCGCTGCCACTGTAATTAAGGCTTCACCAATGCCAATCAAGGCGTGCCAGAAGGCCATTGCAGCCAACGCGACCCCTAGGGGAACTGTGCCAGACAGCGCCAGCATAAAGGCCACCGTTATAGCGCCCGTCATGACGCTGACCCAAGCGGCAACGGCCAAGCCCACGGCGGTTGCAAACCAGCGATTGCGGCCCAGGGCAAACCGAATGGTGCGATAGAGGTAAAAGCCACCGAAGGTACCAATTAGCCCCATGACGAAAATATTGGGGCCGAGGGCCGTCAGGCCACCGTCTTGGAACAGCACGGCCTGCACAATAAATACCGAACTCATCACCAATGAACCCGCCCACGGACCCAAGAAAGCACCGGCCAATGTGCCCCCTAAAAGGTGTCCTGAAG
>JBAUJD010000365.1:0-11667 GCA_049683515.1 Thermosynechococcaceae cyanobacterium
GTTTCCAGCTTTAGCCCTCGGCGTGGGGGAAGGCAACCCTGCTGTCATGCAGCATCCGCCTCGCGATTCGCAAGAACCCATTTTGACCCGTCGCTACTGGATCTTGATTGGCGTCTATGGCCTCATCATCGCCACCGCTGTTTTGGGAATCTTTTCTGTGGCGCTGCAGGTGCTAAATCTGGAATTAGAGCAGGCCGTCACGATTTCTTTTCTCACTCTGGCCTTTGCTCGTCTTTGGCATGTTTTTAACATGCGAGAGTTAAACTCTGGGCTATTTCACAATGAAATTACAACAAATCCACATATCTGGGGCGCGCTAGTCATCTGTACTGGACTCCTCTTGGCCGCCACCTATGCGCCGGGTCTCTCCACCGTTCTGCAGTTGGTTAATCCTGGCATACAGGGATGGGGATTAATTCTAGGGTCCAGCCTTGTTCCTCTCGTTCTAGGGCAATTGGTTCACCACTGGCGCTAGAGAGATTGCTCAGATATTAACAGTACAATGCTTGACTGGATTACCAACACAATTGATTCACTGGGATATATTGGGATTGCCTTGTTGATGTGTCTCGAAAATGTATTTCCTCCTATTCCCTCGGAGGTGATTATGCCGCTCTCAGGATTCGTGGTGGCTCAAGGAGAACTGAAGCTGCCGTGGGTCATCTTATCGGGCATCATTGGTTCAGTAATAGGGACGCTCCCCTGGTATTTTTTGGGCAAATCTCTGGGATTGAAAAAGCTAAAAGCGATCGCAAATCAGCGCGGCAAGTGGCTGGGCCTTTCCGGCAAAGATGTTGAACGTGCTCAAAATTGGTTTCATCATCGCGGCGAAATTGCGGTAGGGATCGGGCGCTTAGTTCCGGGCATCCGTACCTACATTTCGATTCCGGCTGGAATTAATCAGATGCAATTGTTGCCTTATCTCATCTACTCGAGTTTAGGGACTGCCCTTTGGCTAAGCTTTCTAGCCTATGCAGGGTATGTGTTAGGTGATAATTATGAACGGGTTAGAGATTACTTGGCTCCTATCTCTCGAATCGTTTGGATTAGCTTGATCTTAGGTTTCGGGGTTTGGGTTGTTCGCCGTTTACTGCAGCAGAGACAGCACAAGAGTCGTTAGCAATCAAAAAGATATGGCTCGTCGGATCATGGAGCAGTCACCGTCGTACTGGACTAAAGCATGAACTTAACGCTTTTGTTGCGTGACACGGAATTTTTTGCGTGATGGTGTTCCAATAGCAACGGAACCAAATGGCGGTTAGGCACAAGACAAAAACGTGAAAGCCTCTATTCACAGGCATTTCGAGATCTAGACTTTTATGTGATCTGACTCTAGAAACTGAAATCTCTGAGGTTCCTTCACTGTCCTATCTTGGCTTGTAAATGGAACAGTCTATTGCTAAAAAGGCTGTAAATACTGGATTTAGATACCCTCAATGATTTAATGCCAAATACCCAAAATGGGACAGTCCCTCCAAAGCGAGTTCCAAATGCTCAGTTGCGACCGAGAGAATACTTAACGGCTGCAGAAATTGAAGAGCTAATAGCGATCGCTCGAAAGCGTGGGCGCTATGGGCATCGAGATGCAACGATGGTTTTGATGGCCTATCGACATGGCTTGAGGGTCTCGGAGCTGTGTGCCCTCCGCTGGGACCACATTGATTTCACTCAAGGGTTACTACATGTCAGTAGGCTGAAATATGGAACGCCAAGTGTTCATCCACTGAGAGGGCCGGAATTAAGAGCGCTCCGCAAGCTCAGACGAGAGTCAGTTGATTCGCCCTATCTGTTTATGACGGAACGGCAGTCTCCAATGACGGCTGCCGGATTTAGGCGGATGTTGTCTAGAGTAGGAGCTATGTCTACGTTTGATTTCCCTGTTCACCCGCATATGCTTCGTCATGCCTGTGGTTACAAGTTGGCTAACGACGGGCACGATACCCGTTCCATTCAGCTCTACCTTAGGCATCGGAATATCCAGCATACGGTTCGTTATACCGAACTATCAGCAGAATGCTTCTCGGACTTCTGGAATGATTGACAATAATGGCTTTCGGGCAGATGCCGTTATGCTTCTCTCTTGTCCTACCGGCCTAATTGTTCCGTTGCTATTGGAAGGCCATGATGATGAGCAATTAGCTCGCTATGTTACGTCAAGAGGCCAGTTCCGTATAAGGGCGATGGAGATTGGCTAGTATGGGCGATAGTCGTCATGTCGCCCCCTTAGATTAAGGGCTTGAGTTGCAACTGAATCTGCTGTTTTTGACCGTCTCGTTGAATCTGAAGCTGTCGCACACCAGGACTGCGTAGGTGTTCTCTAACCTGACTCACCGACAAATTTTGCTGAGCATCAATGGAGAGGATGCGATCGCCTACTTTCATCCCAGCCACTGCCCCTGGCGATTTGGCAAAGACTTGGTCCACCAGCACTTGCTTGAAGGGCGGCCCTTCTGTTTTTAGCCACAGCCCACTCATGTCGTAATCGGTTTTACCGGGGGACTGAGGCTCTAAGATCAGGCGCTTGCGTTTGTAGTTTAAAATCACCCGAAACTGGCTCAGAATTTCTCCACCAATGCGTCCTGAAATTTTTTGTTGTTTGGGGGGCTGGTCTAGCGAGAACTCCGTGATCGGGGCATTAATCGAGAGATCGCCGATCTCAAGGCGCTGCATCCGGCCAATCTGCACTTTTTTTTCTCCCCCGACCCCCAGCGTTACACGAGGGAGCGCAGGCTGACGGCTGAGTTCCTCAAAGACCTGCGTCGTTAAGGGTTCATTGAGATCTAAGGCCGAACCACTGCCTAGATCAATCAGAAACTGACCCTTGAATTGCTGCTGGGGGGCAACCTGGACGGTCCCGGTCACGTAGGGTTTTTGCCGGTTGAACATCAGCGGGATCTGTTGGCCCGTCCCTTGGTATCGATAGGTCTTGGGATCATAGAGATGTATGGTTTGGGTAGTGTAATCCACCTCTACAACAAAACGGTCAAAGAAATCGGAGCCAATAATGCCGCTAAACTCTCGCCCCAAATATTGCTGCAGCGACGAAAAGAATGAAGGGGGCATAGCGACCACTTCAGAGGTACTCCAATTCGCACCCGCTAGGGTCAGGGTTACCCCTGAAGCAACGGTTGCGGGGATCAGCTTGGTACCAATTCCCTTGATTTGAATATTCTGTTGGGGCGTCAGGGCCAGCTCTGCAGCCTGACTTTGACTGACGATCGTATATTGAGAGCCGCTATCAAGGGCGTACCAGCGGGGCGAGGTTCCGTTGAGGCTAACGTTGAGATAGATGTGCTCCCCCGCGACTTCAAAGGGGACTCGATAGGCTGGGACAGAACGAGACGAAGAAGCCGGATTGGAGCTACAGGCGGTTAGCAGGAGCAGCAGTAAAGGTAAGGTTAAAAGCCGCATGATTAAGGGTCTCTATCGATGCTGTCGGACCCAGCCGGTCCCTCGCCAAAGGCTAAAGAATAAAGCGCCTGATACCAGGCTAGTGAGGTTCCATTTGACAGAACGCTTAATCAACGAGGTTTGCTGATTGGTGAGAGCAGTCTGGGCCTGCAGAGAGATTTTGCTGACTTGATTATCGAGCATTGCGGCAATTTGGGACTTGATCGGAGCCACTTCCTGGAGATCGTTAGCCTCCTGAGCCTGTCCCTTCAGATTGAGACGATTCAAGAAGAGGTTGAGGTCTTCGGGGCTAGACACCTTGTTAAGCTGGTCTTTAACCGCACTGACCTGCGTTTGGGCTTGTTCGGTTTGCTGTTTGAGCTGAGCGGTGATTTGTCGATCAATGGCCCGATGGATCCGGACGGTGTTGAAAATTCCTAGGGGAACCCACAGCCACAAGACCAGCGCCGCCAGCAACGTTACCCATGACAGGGCTTTCAACCATGAGACCTCGATATCACGTCGAGGTTTAAGCCCCCCTACAAAAATCAGTCCGAACCCAATCAGCGGCACGGCAATGCGATCGGTGAGCTGTCCGAGCGTCTCAAGTTCCCAGACCGGGTTCATGAGTTTGGGAGCTGAAAAGATTTCAACTAAATCAAAGGCGAATAGCACCAGCAACCCATACCCTACGTAGTTCAGCAGCTTGAGGGAACGGATTTGCTCAATATTCCAGTCTGTCAGTTCATTGACGGCGGTGGTTAGATTGCCGCTGACGGGAGGACTCTTGACCGGGGGGTGTTTTTTTTCTTTGTCAGGAGGTTTTTCTTCGTTAGGTGGTTCAGTCTTGTCAGCCATAGCCATGATTACCCCTGAAAGATGGTGCCTTCAACTGTTTTCCCCCGTGAATGGGGTGCGCCACTCACCGTTTTGTCGAAATGTACCCATAAACACTGCAATGGACCAAAAAGGAGAATGTCGCACGACATTCTCCTTTTTGGCAACGAACCCGTTTGGGCAAGGCGCTTGAACCCTGCCGCTCTTTAGATTGAGCGAGGATTCTATAAGAGCCTATGCAGAGAAAGCCTTACAGCCGTTTTGCTGAAGGCACTAGCTCATACACTGTCTCTACCAACCGGAGCCGCCGCCACGGTTGCCGCCGCCACCGCCACCGCCACGATTTTCTTTGGGTCTTGCTTTGTTGACTTTAAGGTCGCGTCCCATCCACTCGGCTCCATCAAGTGCTTCGATAGCCGCGTCTTCTTCGGCATCTGTGCTCATCTCGACAAAGGCAAAGCCTCTGGGGCGATTAGTCTCGCGGTCCATGATGACATTAGCCTTTTTGACAGTGCCATACTCAGAAAAAGCAGAATTCAAATCTGCTTCGGCCACATCGTAGGATAGATTGCCGACGTAAATTGACATAGATTGTAGTCCTGAAAATAAAGTGACGTTGCTAAGCCTGACAAGACTGAGCCACCCGTATTCTATCTGATTTCTATGTCCCTAACTTGAATGAGTCCGCGTTGAAAATGGGTAACCTACGTTTGGCGTCCTTGTTAAGTCGCTAATTGTAAACAGAGAACCACCCATGACGACTGCTAAGAAGCCTGCCCAGAGACTTGTCATCTTTTTATCTTTATTTGCCTTCACTGGCTCGATTGGCTACTCTGCTCTTCAGATGATCGGGAGTATTCAAGATACACAGCAAGCGTCAGCCGCAGTCTCTGAGAACGTCCCTTCCCAAGAGGAACAGCTTAAATCATTGGAAGCCAGCTATGCGTTAGTCCTCAAGAGAGAGCCTGAAAATGAGACGGCTCTGAAGGGCTTGGCAGACGTGCGGCTGCAGTTGGGAGCGGTAAAAGAGGTGGTGCCCGTTCTGGAAAAGCTGGTCAAAGTAAATCCAGACAACAAAGGATATCAAGTCTTACTCAATACGACGAAACAGAAGGCAGGTACCGCTCAAAAATAATTGCCGGATGGGATCTTAGGCGGTATCGTTCAAGTACTTTGAGGTCATAAAATCTATACACCTACCCTCAATCAAGGGAAGTTAGGTGTGCGGAGTCCTTTAGGCGCTTGAAATGATCAACCAAGACTCTGGGCCATTAGGCCAGCTTTACGTGGTGGGAACCCCCATCGGCAATCTCGAAGACATGAGCTTTAGGGCCGTGCGGATTTTGCAATCGGTGGATGCGATCGCATCTGAAGACACTCGCCATACGGGCAAACTGCTGCATCACTTCCAGATCAAAACGCCCCAGGTGAGCTACCACCAACATAACCACAAGCAGCGTGCACCAGAACTGATAGACCGCCTCTTGCAGGGACAGTCTATCGCCCTCGTCAGCGACGCGGGTTTGCCGGGAATTTCTGATCCGGGGTATGAGCTGGTACTGGCCTGCGTGGAAGCCGATATCACGGTGGTTCCGATCCCTGGCCCCAGCGCCGCCTTGACAGCCCTGACCGCTTCGGGGTTGCCCAGCGATCGCTTTTTTTTTGAAGGGTTTTTGCCTGCCAAGGGAGCTGAACGACGGGGGCAACTGTCTCAAATTGAGGCCCATACCCACACTATTATTCTCTATGAATCTCCCCATCGACTGCGGCAAACGCTTCAAGACTTGATTGATGTGCTGGGATGCGATCGCTCTATTGTGGTGGCACGGGAATTGACTAAACTGCATGAGACGTTTTGGCGGGGGGATATTGGAGATGCGATCGCACTTTACCAGACCCAAGATCCACGGGGAGAGTTCACGCTCATTATTGCTGGGAAGACGATTACCAAGACGATTCCCTCTGATCTTGAACTCATTCAGCAATTAGAGAATCTTCTCGATCAGGGCATCTCTCCCTCTCAAGCCAGTCGCCAGCTTGCCGAAACCCTCGGCGTTTCTCGGCGTCATCTATATCAGCTTTCGCTGGCATTAACTGCAACGGATTGAAAAGATGGTTATCACTTTTTCCTGTCTAGGAACGGAGTATGGTTAACCGATCGGGTTCCCTGGAACTATATTGAAAAACGAGATGCTGTGTAGCGGAGTCAATGAGTGATGCTCTATCAAGGAAGCTGCCACTGTAAGGCACTGCAGTTTGAAGTTGAGGCTGCTGAAGATCTGGTCCTCCAGGACTGCAATTGTTCAATGTGCAGCAAGGTTGGCTACCTCCATCTCATTGTCCCGAAGGCACAATTCAAGTTGCTTTCAGGGCAGGACAATATCACCACCTATACCTTCAACACCGGGGTTGCTCAGCACACCTTTTGCAAAACCTGTGGCGTAAAGCCCTTCTATACGCCTCGCTCTAATCCCAGCGGCATTAGCGTTAACTATCGCTGCCTCAGCACTCAGCCCCATAGTGTCAAAATTGAACCCTTTGACGGTCAAAACTGGGAAGCAAACGCAGAGCGTCTTGCTCACCTTAGTTAGTTGTGTCGCCTTCACCTGGCCCTTGCGAATCATACTCATTGACTCAAACTTTGGCTAATTCTTTCTCCCGTGAACGACTCTCTGGCTGGGAGCCATTGGAATGAGTATAGAAATCTAGCTGCAGCGGTGAGCCAATGATGTTTCCCTGGCTCGATAGCTCAAACCACTGCTGAGAGTCTCGATGCTGTGCATATTTTGCGATCGACATCCCGCAACGAGAGATGCCCTCCGGTCTATTTTTCAACGGATTACCACGAAGCTTTTCAGTTGACAGAGGCATCTCTTACCGCCAGTAGTGCTGCTGGTTTCTAATATAACGACCTTCGCTATGGTGTCAATTTAGATATGAACTTACCTGAAGCCGTTCCGGGCAACTTACGCACGGTAGTCAGAATTGCCGGTAGGTAGGAATTCTAGAAGAAAGAATGCTTTCTAGATTATGGATTTCAAAAAGATTACTCTGGCTCTATTTACACTAGGCCTTCTGTTTATTGCGTTAGGAGATCGTGTTTTACCTTCTCCTGTGGCGGGATATAGCCTGAGTGCACGGACAACCTTAAGCAAGGTGTTGGTCGGTTTGTTACCTAGCATCAAGTCCCAAAATCCTGATGCTAAGACTGAAGAAACAGTGAAAGAGCTTCACGAGAAACGCTGATACTAAGCTTTCTTCTCGCCGACTGCGGAGAAAGTTGACCAGCCATTCACGGTAAGGTGTTCGGACCTTTGTCCGAACACGAGTGATCATCACATCTCTAAATCCCTCACCTTAAAGGTTTTGAAGGCTTTAAGCACCTCTAATAACGGTAGAATATCTAAGCCGGGTACCCGCAATGAAGCAGCGGCTTGGGGCAAAGGTCTCATCCTAGAGATCTGACTGCCTTTGTCCACCCATCACCGTTCTGCGTATAGCTTATGCGTAGGTATGCCGGCACCTCAATCTTATAGAGTGCACTATTGAAAAGCGATAAAGCCACTATCGTACCTGAGTCATTTATCGGGTTGCTGTATGAAGACGGGGCGTTTGTGCGGACCCTCAATCCAGGCCGCCATGCATTCAAGACTTTGCCATTTGCATCGCTGCTGTCATGGTTCTTTCCCAGGATTCAGCGAGATATCAAGCTGGTGGATATGCGAGAGCGCTCTTTGACGATTAAAGGGCAAGAAATTCTAACGGCAGACAAAGTCGCAATCCGGGTTAGCCTCTTGGTGTACTTTCGCGTTCAAAATGCAGAAAGCGCCATGCACAATGTCAGCTCCTACGAAGAGCGGATTTATGAAGACGTGCAGCTAGGGGCACGCCGTTTTTTAGCCAGTCGTGATTTAGATGCTATTCTCAGCGATCGCAACGAAATCTCTGACAATGTCAGGGTTGATGTTTCTGGTGCGGCCACCAGCTATGGCGTCGAAATTATTCGGGCCGATGTCAAGGACTTAGTGTTTCCGGGCAACCTGCGCGAAATTATGAATCAGGTGCTCGAAACAGAACGACGAGCCGAGGCCAAGCTGATTGAGGCCCGTAAAGATGCTGAGGCCAATCAAGTGCGATCTCAGGCCGAGCACCAGGCCATGCTGCAAAAACTAGAGGCCGAGCGTATCCAGGTCAGAATCTCAGCCGAAGCTGAGCAAGAGCGGGCTAGGATCCATTTGCAGACTGAAATTGAGCAAGCCAGAGTCTTGACAGAGCATCCGATTTTACTGAGGCTGCGCCAGATTGAGGCGCTGCAAGAAATGGCAAAAGGCGGCGGCAAATTCGTGATTGGTATTAAAGACGATGAGCTGTCTTCTGTTTTTGAGCAGAATAGATAGAAGGCTTGTGTGCATACCGTAGTCCTCTGAGGAGAGGGAACTCAGTAAAAGCCGTCTACAGCCCCTACACTCAGAGGAGGCACACCACCCCAAAGACATCACCAATGGCAACGCTATTCCAGAGCTGGCGAATCATACTCACGACAGCACTAAGCCTGATTGGGCTTCTCCTTAGTCTCTGGATTGTGCTACCGGCCCCCGTCGAATCACTGCTGTTCTTGAGTGTTGGTGCCCCAGAGGTGAGTCCCTGGCTGATTGGGGTTAATGCGATCGCGCTTCTTCTCATCCTTTTTCGTAAACGCACCACTCTATCCTTAATCCTGATCGGCTGCGGCACCCTGGCACTGTTGCTCTCTAGCCTGCCCCTGCTTCAGCTTTCTAGCACCCACCAGGCCGCAGAAGCAGCGATGCAAAAAGGGCTTGGCCCGCAGTATCTCAACACCTTGGCATCCCCCCAAAAAGACCTATTTCGGTCTCGCCCCTTTGTTCTGATGGATGCCTTACGAGGTATTCCCCGACCAACTGTGCGCCAGCAATCGGTCCCCTTTGCTCAGCCCGATGGCATTCCCCTTAACCTAGAAATTTTTCAGCCAGAAGCCCCTGGACTTTACCCCGGCATTGTTGCCATCTACGGTGGCGCATGGCGACGCGGCTCTCCCCTGGCTAATCTCGAATTCAATCGCTACATCGCAGCACAGGGTTATGTGGTCTGGGCTGTGGACTATCGCCACGCCCCTAAGCATCGCTTCCCTGAGCAACTTCAAGATATTCAAACGGCACTGGCTTTTCTGCAAAACCATGCCGCAGAGTATGACACCGATCCGCAAAGATTGGTATTGATGGGGCGGTCTGCGGGGGCGCACTTGGCTATGCTAGCGGCCTATAGTACTCCTCAACTTGCTATCAGAGGGGTGGTGAATTACTATGGCCCCGTCGATTTAACTGAGGGATACCTTTATCCTCCAGTGCCTGACCCCATCAACTCACGGGCCGTATTGACAGACTTTCTGGGCGGTAGCCCCAACCAGTTGGCCGAGCAGTATCGGCAGGCTTCTCCTATTACCTACGTCACCCAGCCGCTGCCCCCCACATTGCTGATCTACGGTCGCCGCGATCATATTGTGCAGGCGAAGTATGGCAAACAGCTTTATCAAGCCCTCAAGGCCACCCAGAGTCAGGCGGTTTACATTGAAATTCCCTGGGCTGACCATGCCTTTGATGCAGTTTTCAATGGCGTTAGCAATCAGCTTGCCCTCTATTACACCGAACGCTTTATTGCCTGGGCGCTGCACCCGTCATAAGAACACCGGCAATGCGGAATCAGTTTGACTTTAGGTATCATAAAAGCAATGCATCGGTAGGGTAAAGGTTGTGGTCAAGTCCGAGGGTCATGTCATTGTTGAGAAGACAGGAGCATCCCTTGATGATGCCTTAAATAAATGTCAGTCTCTCGGAATGCGGCTCAGTCGCCAGCGACGGGCCATTTTAGAGCTACTCTGGGAAACCAATGAGCACCTAACCGCACGCCAAATCTATGACCGCCTCACTCAGCAGGGCAAAGATATTGGGCATACATCCGTCTATCAAAACCTAGAAGCTCTTTCTGGGCAAGAAATTATTGAATGTCTAGAGCGAGCTGATGGCCGTCTCTATGGCTGTATCAGCGATTCCCATAGCCACGTTAACTGCTTAGATACCGATCAAATTCTCGATATTCATGTGCAGCTCCCTGCTGACCTGCTCAAGCAAATCGAACAGTGTACCGGCATCACCATTACCGACTATCGCATTGATTTTTTTGGTCATAGCACAGCCGAGGCGTGACAACGGGCCTGTGCCACAAACCGTTGCGGAATTTCGGGATGTGCGCCCCAATGGAGATGCACATAGGAAGCATGGAGATTCTGATAGCCCCAGCCTTCCTGGGTTGTTGGCGCAGTAGAGCGATAACCTGCAACCTGGTAAAGGGGTGAGTTCGACGGCTGACTAAGCTGGGAATGATGAAATTCATGGCCCCAAATCTGAGTGCCTGTTGTCACCAGTGCCGTATCTTGGAGGGCGGTGGCTTGGCGATACCCCAACGTGAGTCTGGCTCCCATTGACACTGCGGTGGGTAATACCCCCACCATCGGATAGGGGTGCCCCTGCAGATCTTGGAGCGATTGGCACAGATACATGAGGCCACCGCATTCGGCATAGGTGGGCAGTCCGGCCTCAATGGCGCTCTTGATGGCCTGTCGCCCTGATTGATTATCGGCCAGGGCTGCGGCAAACATTTCCGGGAAACCACCGCCGAGGTATAGCCCTGCCGTGTGAGGAGGCAGTTCTGCATCGTTAAGGGGACTCCAGAACACCAGCTCTGCTCCAGCTTGTTGCAATAGTTCTAGATTATCGGGGTAGTAAAAGTTGAAGGCTAGATCTTTTGCGATCGCAACCCGCACCCTCTCCCCCGTTGTCTCCACCACCGGAGAAGGACCAGGAACCAGCCACTGCCGCTTTAGCATCGGCATTAATACATCCCAGTCAAAGCACTGGTCGCCGAGATCAGCCAACTGCGCTACCAGTTCCCCCATGCCCTCTAGCTCATCGGTGGGGACTAAACCCAAGTGCCGATCAGGAATTTTGATACCCGCATTGCGACGCAGCACCCCTAATACCGGAATGTTGAGGGGGGCTAATGCGCCCCTAAGGACTTCGAGGTGGCGATCGCTAGCCACATGATTGAGCACCACCCCCGCCAGCGTCAAACGCGGATCGAAGGAGCGATAGCCGTGAACAATCGCCGCCACCGAACGCGATAGATGACCGCAATCAATGACCAAGACAATTGGCACCTGTAACAAACGGGTAATGTGGGCGGTACTGGCCCAGTCGCTATCTCCGGCTCCATCAAAGAGACCCATCACGCCTTCAATCAGGCTTAGTTCGGTGGTGGCGCTATGCTGAGCAAAACACGCCTTTACATACTCTTCTGAGGTTAAAACCGGATCTAAGGTACGGCAGGGTCGCCCCGTCACCGCCTGATGAAACATTGGATCAATAT
>JBAUJD010000366.1:0-3088 GCA_049683515.1 Thermosynechococcaceae cyanobacterium
AGGGTGAGGGCCATACAGTGTTTTGTCGAAAGTGGGATACTCCCGGTGCTCTTCTAGGTCTATTCCTATGGGCAATCTTTCCAAAAATCGTTTCATGGATTATTGCTCTAATTGGCGTGTGAGCACACTTAGATTTTTTATGGGTGTCTCGTAAGTCGTGGCGACGAGCAAAAAACACTAATATCGTCGAATAAAGAGACGCTTTGCCGCTCTAGTCACAGCCACATAAAGCAGTTGATTGCGTTCCCTAATATTTCGGTTTCGCATGGCGTCGGGTAAATCGACAAACACGTTCTGAAAGGTAGATCCCTGCGATTTATGGATAGTCAGGGCGTAGCTATAGTTAACGCTGGCAAAGCGCTGCTTCAAAGACCAAAAATCTTGCCACTGCTTTGCTTTCGCTAGTTGGTCGAGTTCGCGCGTAAACCGAGCCTGCTCAGACTCGTGCAGCACCCGCAGCGTAAATACGAGGTTGGCATCATTCTCGACATACAAGCACCAGATCCGCCAGCCCTGTGATTCGTCCTCCCAGGCTTCTTCGACCACGCATTCAGAAGAGGTCTGCATCAAGATTTCGTCTTCGGTGCCAAAGATCGGATGCATGGCAATCAGGCGTTCTTCAGGGACAAAGCGAGGCACTTCTGCGCCAAAGATGGCGTCTCGAATCTGACGGTTGAGGGCGTTGACGCGCTTGTTGGTATAGGCCAAAGCTCTAACGTAATCTGGATCTGCTTGACTGCGATCGCAACTAAACGCCCTTACCAACTGCCGTTCCCAATCAGAAGTCTTTAACACCACCGTTCCCTCCGTTTGGGTGTCGTTGAGAGCAGTAATGAGCCGAGGCAAGCGTTGAGACTCTAACCCACAGCGAATTGACTCTGCCAGGACGCCTATGGCACCACCGTAGCGAACGACTTCCGTGAGCAGTGCCTTGTTTGAAATCGCCACAAAGGTCTGGGAAGCCGTCTCATTCACTGGCGGAAGCTGCGCTGAATCTCCTACAAACAGAATCTGCACCGAAGGATAAAAGCAAGAGACCTCTGTGGTGAGCAACTCCCATAGGTTTTGATTCACCATGGAGCACTCATCGACAATCACTAAGTCGTACTTACCGAAAGAGCTTTTTTGGTCTTTGTCGGGGACAAAATCCTGCTCGCCCGTTTCTGGGTTGATTTGAGGCCGCAGCCCTAACAACTGACAGCAGGTTAGACAGTCTACTCCCAATCCCCACTGCGCCATCATCTGGGCTAAGACTTTAGTGGCTTTGTTGGTAAAGGCACTAAAAACAATCGAGCGAGGATCGCCCATAATTTGCAGTTGAGCCACAAAAGCCTGCAAAAGCGTCGTTTTTCCGGTGCCAGCATAGCCCTCTAATACAAAAAAAGAGTCTGCCCCCTCAGCAAATGCCTGTAACGCTTCCAGCGCCTGCTGTTGAGAGTCGTTCAGCGTGAACTTAGAGCGCATTTCTTGCGCTAAAGATTGGTAAATAGAGGCACGATGATCAGACTTTTTCATAAAAACAGTTTAATCTTGCAAAACCTTGGTATACAATGCTCACCAATAATGTGAGGACATCTTCTATGAATAAGGCTGAACTTGTGAATGCCGTTGCTGACAAAGCTGGCGTGACTAAAAAACAAGCAGATGAAATTTTGGGGGCCACCATCGATACCATTATCGACACAGTGAGCAAGGGGGATAAAGTCACACTGGTCGGATTTGGTAGTTTTGAACCCCGCGATCGCAAAGCCAGAGAAGGACGCAATCCAAAGACCGGAAAAGCGCTCAAGATTCCGGCAACGACTGTGCCTGCCTTTAGTGCCGGTAAAGTCTTCAAAGACGCAGTTGCACCATAGCAACTAAAAAATCCCCGTGGCAACGACAGCCACGGGGAGATAGAGCTATTCAGCCTGAACAAGGACGGTCTAAGCCGCCACAGCCTCTAGAACCGGGGCTTCGTCTTCAGACTTATCTTCTTCAGGTTTTTGGACGACAGAGGTTGCCGATACCTCTGCACCCTTGGCGAGCTTCTGACGGACCTGCTGCTCAACCGTCTTTAACACTTCAGGGTTTTCAGTCAAATACTTAATCGTATTTTCGCGACCTTGGGCGACATTACTGCCCTCATAGCTGTACCAGGCTCCTTTACGAACAATGATCTGAGTCTCTTCAGCTAGATCGACCAGACAGCCCACCGTCGAGATGCCCTGCCCGAACAAAATATCAAATTCAGCAATCCGAAACGGGGGCGCAACTTTATTCTTGACGACCTTGACCTTAGCCCGAATGCCGTAGCCCTCTGTGCCTTTCTTCAGGGTTTGAATCCGGCGGATATCAAGGCGCACGGAGGCATAGAACTTGAGAGCATTGCCGCCGGTCGTGACTTCGGGACTCCCATAGGTAATGCCAATTTTTTGACGAAGCTGATTCAAGAAAATGACGGTGCAGCCGGACTTACTAATGCTGCTGGTCACCTTTCGCAAGGCTTGACTCATCAGTCTAGCCTGCAGCCCCATGTGAGAATCGCCCATTTCTCCTTCGATCTCAGCGCGAGGGGTCAGGGCGGCCACAGAGTCAATGACAACCAAATCAACGGCACTGGAGCGGACGAGCTGATCCACAATCTCTAAAGCCATCTCGCCAGAGTCAGGCTGGGAGACCAGCAAGTTTGAAATATCGACCCCTAGGGCGGCAGCATAGGTAGGATCTAGAGCATGTTCGGCATCGACGAAGGCCGCGACACCATTATTGCGCTGAATTTCTGCGATCGCATGGAGGGCAACCGTGGTTTTCCCAGAGCTTTCGGGGCCATAGATTTCAATAACGCGCCCCTTGGGTAGACCACCGCCCAAGGCCAAGTCGAGGGTTAAAGCCCCACTGGAGATCGTTTCTACCTGCATTTGACTGGCGTCGCCCAATCGCATAATCGTCCCCTTACCAAAGGTGCGATCGATTTGGCTGAGAACCGTATTGAGCGCGGCTTGCTTGCCGGGTGCTTCTGTTGCCATAGTTGCCTCACAGTCAGACGTTTAGACACGGGGTCAGCGACAACTGGTGTACCCGTGGAGTTACATAGTACGCATAGACT
>JBAUJD010000367.1:0-2205 GCA_049683515.1 Thermosynechococcaceae cyanobacterium
TCAGTGACATTTACTTACACGATAACCCTCCAGGACTTTGGCCCCTATACCTCATTGTAGGCCAGACATCCAAGGCATTTGAACATTTGTGCATTGAACTTAATATTTGTGGCACGGCTCGACCCAAGCCACAACCGGAGTAATCAACGGTAAGATATTAGCCTGAGCGGGCCGTTCCTTCGCGAATCTTGGCTATCTGCTTCCGGTTGTGCCATCTGAAATAAAGGAGTGCCCTGTGCCACAAACCAGCTTAGAGATTTTGTCCAATACCGATCCAGCCATTGCCGGTATGCTGCAGCAAGAGCTACAGCGGCAGCGCGATCACCTTGAACTCATCGCCAGCGAGAACTTCACCTCAGCCGCCGTTCTTGCGGCCCAAGGGTCAGTGTTGACCAATAAGTATGCTGAAGGCCTCCCCGGCAAACGCTACTACGGTGGCTGTGAGCACATCGACTCCGTTGAGCAGCTTGCCATTGATCGGGCCAAAGAACTCTTTGGCGCGGCCCACGTTAATGTTCAACCCCACTCCGGGGCGCAGGCCAACTTTGCCGTTTTCTTGGCGCTGCTCAAGCCCGGTGACAAGATTATGGGGATGGATCTGTCCCACGGGGGCCACCTCACTCACGGCTCACCGGTAAATGTGTCGGGTAAGTGGTTTGAAGTCGTTCAGTATGGCGTCGATCCTGAAACCGAACAGCTCAACTTTGACAAAATTCGGGAGATCGCCCTTGAGCATCGCCCCAAGATGATCATCTGTGGCTACTCCGCCTATCCTCGCATGATTGATTTTGAGAAGTTCCGAGCCATTGCCGATGAGGTCGGAGCCTATCTGCTCGCTGATATGGCCCACATTGCGGGACTCGTTGCCAGTGGACACCACCCTAACCCAGTACCCATCTGTGATGTGGTGACTACGACCACCCACAAAACTCTGCGCGGACCTCGCGGCGGTTTAATATTGACCCGCGATGTTGAGCTAGGCAAAAAGTTCGATAAAGCGGTGTTTCCGGGTAGCCAGGGTGGCCCATTAGAGCATGTCATTGCAGCCAAGGCCGTTGCCTTTGGCGAAGCCCTCAAGCCTGAGTTCAAAACCTATGCCGGTCATGTGATTGAAAACGCTCAAGCACTGGCAAAACAGCTTCAAGCTCGCGGTTTCAAGATCGTTTCTGATGGCACCGATAATCACCTCTTGCTGGTGGATCTGCGCTCTATTGGGATGACGGGTAAGCAGGCTGACCTATTAGTAAGTGGCGTCAGAATTACGGCGAACAAAAATACGGTGCCCTTTGACCCTGAATCGCCCTTTGTTACCAGTGGTCTCCGGCTCGGTTCTGCCGCAATGACAACGCGAGGCATGGGCGTGGCTGAGTTCACTGAAATTGCCAATATTATTGCCGACCGCCTCTTGAACCCTGACGACGAAGCCGTGGCGAAGGATTGCGTAGAACGGGTGGGGATGTTGTGCGATCGCTTCCCGCTCTATCCTCACCTACAAAGCCCTGTTCCCGTGATCGCTTAGAGTGCTGCAACCTTTGACCTGTGTGCTCACTGTTCGCTTAGGCCAGCAGATAACACGGGTTAGGGGCTATTGTAGACTCAGTCAAACATGCCGTATTAACTAGGCCATTCTTTATAGATGCCCTTTCATCTAGTTGCCTTCATTGTGGCCGCCCTTGTTGTCCTATGGACGACGCCGATTGTTAAAAAAATTGGTCTTAAAAGCGGCTATGTAGACCTCCCCAATGCTCGAAAAGTGCACAGCCGTCCGATGGTGCGCTTGGGTGGGGTCTCGATTTATTTGGGGAGTCTTTCAGCGCTGCTTTTGGTCTGGGTTTCCGGCGGCTTTGGTTACCTGCCACCCCCTTCTGAATACGAGATTTGGGGCGTCACCTTGGGGGGGATGCTCTTTTTTGCCATCGGCCTGCTCGACGATTTGTTTACCTTGTCGGCCATCTTGCGGCTGGTCAAGCAGGTGGGTGTCGCGGTGATGGCCTGGACCATGGGGGTCCGCATTGAGTTTTTTACTATTCCTTTAATTGAGCAAGGGCTGGTCAATTTAGGGATGTGGGGCTTGCCGATCACGGTGATCTGGCTAGTGGGCATGGCGAACGCCATTAATTTCATGGATGGCCTCGATGGCTTGGCGGCGGGACTGTCGGGCATCGCGGCGGTGATTATGTTGGTGATGAGTTTGTTCATGAACCA
>JBAUJD010000368.1:0-2403 GCA_049683515.1 Thermosynechococcaceae cyanobacterium
ATGCCGACCCAAACCTTCTTCAACCTACCGAACGAGAAGCGCCAGAAATTTGTAGAGATTGCGATCGCAGAGTTTGCGGCCCATGACTACAACACCGCATCTATTACCAAGATTGTGGTGACAGCAAACATCGCGAAGGGCAGTGTCTATCAATACTTTGAAGATAAGAAAGGACTGTACCTATACCTAATTGAGTTTGCCACGGAAGAGAAGCTAGCCTTCTTGAAAAATTCAGAGCAGCCTGAGTCAGCGAACTTTTTCGACTATCTACGCTGGTTGTTTCGAGTCAGCGCCCGCTTTGATTTTGAACACCCTAAGCTAAGTCAATTGGTCTATCGGGCCAGATATGGGGCACTGCCGTTTCGAGATGAAGTACTTGAGCAAACAAAGAAAGCCTCTAGTGACTATATTCAGCCACTGGTTGAGCGTGGTATTGCTCAAGGTGATATTAACCCAGAGATTGAACCGGACCTCGCAACTTATATAGTCAATACACTGGGGAATGAACTTGGAAGCCTGATTT
The DNA here is from genome assembly GCA_049683515.1 of Thermosynechococcaceae cyanobacterium. Lineage (GTDB taxonomy): Bacteria > Cyanobacteriota > Cyanobacteriia > Thermosynechococcales > Thermosynechococcaceae > RCC1774. Next base: position 524 of record JBAUJD010000368.1, read on the forward strand.
TAGAGCGTTTAGACATTGATCCTGAGCGCCTAGCTGAAGAAGGTCCACTCGCCGATCTAGATATGACAGCGGTTGAGAAAATTTTCGACGATTTAATTCAAGTCCTTGAACAGGGGATGGGGCGTAACGCCAAGTTATCTGCGAAGGGCAAGAAAGCGTCAGCCACTGGACGTTCTTCAAGGGTTTGATGCAACAAAGAAAATGCGCTTGAAGAAAGGGTCGGGTTGTGCATCAAAGTAATGTGGGATCTAGAGTTGCTGCGGTTTCCGGCCTTTCCTAAAGGTGACCTGAAAACCTTAAACTCAAAAGCCTCTGACGATTGTTACAAGTTTTCCCACACTTCTCTGGTGCACGACCGAACTAAGAGGTTCACAGGTTAGTCTTGGGGAATGTGCCAAAGTTCGCTAGCGTGGGGTGTAGAACACACAATGAGGTATCTCAATGACTCGCGCCATTATGGAAACGAACAAGGGCACCATCAATCTAGATCTCTTCGATCAAGATGCCCCCAACACCGTTAAAAACTTTGTCGATCTTGCCAATAAAGGCTTTTATGACGGCCTCGCGTTCCATCGTGTCATCCCTAACTTTATGGTTCAGGGTGGCTGCCCCCAAGGCACCGGCACAGGTGGTCCCGGCTACAAGATCAATTGCGAAATCAATGACAACAAGCATCAGGCTGGCACGCTATCCATGGCCCACGCCGGCAAAAATACCGGCGGCAGTCAATTTTTTATCTGCCATGCACCGCAGCCACACCTTGATGGAGTTCACACGACCTTCGGACAGACTCAAGATATGGATGTCGTCAATGCGATCTCTCAAGGCGACAAGATTGTATCGCTCAAAATTGAAAACGCTTAACGCATTTAAGCTGCGATCTCATCTTAGGGCTGAGCGTTCTGCTGCTCTTGAGACGGGGCATTAGCGTTGTAAGCTTGCCTCCAGCATTGATCTGAGCGAACTCGCTCAGTATCGACAAAGGTTTGGAGAGCTTTCTTTAGAATGCTACAATATTAGACCTGTCAATCTATGTGCGCACAGACCCATGGCTGTCCCCAAGAAGAAAACATCTAACTCCAAGCGTGATTCCCGCAGGGCACACTGGAATCGCAAGGCAAACCTTGCTGCCCAGCGAGCGCTTTCCACCGGAAAGTCCATTCTAACTGGGCGCGCTGAAGGATTCTATTACCCAGTTAAAGATGACGATGACGACGAAGAGTAAACTCACTCGTCTCGCGTTCAACATTCATAACAGAAGGGAAGAGTACTGAGAAGGCTCCTCCCTTTTTTTGCATTGCCACAAAAACAGCCCTGGAACCTATGAACTCAGTCGATAAGCCAGAGAGTATCATAGGGCTAGCCAGAGCCTGCCAAAATTGTATCGTTCTGGATACACCAAAACCGCAGCTTAAGCCTTTGGGGGCAAATTCAGCTACAGTTCGCGGTGAAAACAGTGCTGCACATTGAAAACCTGCAGCAAATAGCTCTAGGTTGTACCTGTGAATAAAACATCAGGGAATCGTCCCTGAGCTTCTTCTAGGGGACGTCGCCGACCTTCTTCTTGCCAATAGTTGATCACCTCTGTTGCTTGGTTCAACAACTCGACTCTATCGGTTTCGTTAATCCAGCTCTTCTTTTCCATCTCTGCTTTGAGCTCTTCCCAGGCATCAGCGCGGGGCCAGAAGAAATAAGACGTTAATGGACTGCTGCCATTGCCTACAACCTGATCGACGGCAAGGGCAACATTGTCATCAAGCCAGAGTGCTTTGAGAATAAACTTGGCCAATCAAACCTCCAAAAATAAGACTGCGTATAGAACGAACATTATTTTATCGCATTCAGGGGGCGCAGGTCACAAGAAAACACGGGTGATGTAG
>JBAUJD010000369.1:0-5000 GCA_049683515.1 Thermosynechococcaceae cyanobacterium
GTTCCCCACTCCTGAGATGCTCGCTCTCGACGCTTCCTCCGTGAGCACTCAGGCTCCGCTGACCGCAGTTCCCCCTTCTTCACGGCAGCCAACACCCCAAGTTACCTCTACCCCCATCGTTGCAACCCCAAAAACATCACACTCATCGATTAGCGCTACATCAGCCCCCTCTCCCCTCTCCCCACCATCCGAAGAGCAGACGCCAACCCTGAAAAGTCTGCTCAAAGTCGGCTTGCCCCTGCTGATTCTTGCTGCAGTGGGCCTCGTCACGTTCAGGCCTAAAAATCCCTGTACGGTAGCCCCTGACGGTAGCTATAGCAACACAGGTCTGGCGATGCGGGTCAAGCAGGCATTTCAGGCCAGTACCGATGCCGATGCCGCCGATGCCGTTGACGTGGGGCAGTATGGATGCACCGTGATCTTGAAGGGAACCGTCCCCAGTCAGGCAGCGCAGCGCCGCATCATTGACCTCGCTAAGGGCATCACCCTGCCCAGTCAGGCTCCCCTAGAGCAGGCCAAACGGGCTTTGGGACAAAAGTCAGCGCAGATTCAGCCGGTCAGTAGCGTTGTCTCTCAGTTGACAATCAAGCCCAGTGCGCTCCCTTAAGTGCAGCACGAGGGTAGTCCTTGCCTCCCCCCCAATGCTCGAATTGGTGAATGTTTAAGTTTGTCTATCCCCCACCGCGATATGTTGAGATCTAGAGTCAGACCGAGTTACTCTCTGCTTCGGTATGTAGTCCCCGCCTTACTAATGGTGCTGGTGTGCGTCAGTGGTGCAGTGGCTCAGCAGCCGAGTTTTGCAGAACGGCTCAGCGCCCTAGAAATCGCTCAGCAGGCTCATCAAGTCAACTTGAATACGGTTTGGGTGCTGCTCACGGGTAGTCTTGTCTTTTTTATGAATGCAGGCTTCGCCACCCTAGAGTCGGGCCTTTGCCGCAGTAAAAACTCTGTGAGCGTGTTAGCCAAAAACTTGATTGTTTTTTGCTGTGCGACGGTAGCCTTCTGGGCCATCGGCTTTGGTCTGATGTTCGGTGACGGCAATGACTGGATCGGATTATCGGGTTTCTTTCTACAGAGTCCGGCGGAGAACAGTCCAACCATTGGCCTCAACTATCGGGGCGTTTTTGATGCCCTCAGCACGGCCCAAATCCCTTTGAACGTCAAGTTTTTCTTTCAGCTCACCTTCGCAGGCGTGGCAGCCACCATTGTTTCGGGCATTGTCGCCGAGCGAGTCAAGTTTTCAGCATTTTTGGTCTTCTCTTCGCTGCTGGTGAGTTTGTCCTATCCCATTACAGGGCACTGGGCTTGGGGCAATGGCTGGCTAGAGAAGCTGGGCTTTTGGGACTTTGCCGGATCGTCCGTCGTTCACGTTGTGGGGGGCTGTGCGGGCTTGGTGGGAACATTGCTCCTTGGGCCTCGGATTGGCAAATATAAAGAGGTGTCTCAACCTGAATTTGAAGTCTTGCCGCCCCGCTTAAAGATTTTTTCATGGTCTCCCTTCTCAGATTCTCCGCTCCAGCAGATTCAGCCAATGCCGGTCCAGAGTATGGGGTTTGCAACCCTTGGGTGCTTTATCCTCTGGCTGGGCTGGCTCGGCTTCAATGCAGGGTCTACCCTAGAGGCCAGTGGAGCCGCAACCGCGCACATTCTGGTCAATACAATAATGGCGGGGGCCACAGGAGGATTAGGGGCCGTGTTAGGCGGTTCTCTGTATCTGTCTAAACCGAGTCTAACCTTTATGATTAACGGCATTCTAGGCGGCTGCGTCAGCATTACAGCAGGCTGTGCCTTCGTTGATATTGGCTTTGCTGGCATTATTGGTCTTTGCGGTGGTCTTATCTCTATCTTTACAGCGGTTTGGCTCGATCGACTCGGCATTGACGATCCGGTGGGTGGTATTCCGGTCCATCTCTGTTGCGGGCTGTGGGGCACCTTGGCGGTGGGTCTATTCAGCGAAGGCCTCCAAGCCTACCCAGAGTATGGAATTACGTCGGGGCCGGGTCTCGGCTTATTCCTAGGCGGCGGGTTCGATGCTTTGGGCGCTCAATGCCTGGGAATTCTCGCGATTGGTGGTTTTACGCTTGTGTTTAGCTGGGTGGCCTGGGCCATTACAGCCGGACTGCTAGGCAATATGCGGGTGTCCATGACCCAAGAACTTAAAGGACTTGATGATGCCTTTGATGACCCCTCTAGGCTTCAGGGTTAGGACTGGTCTGCATTGGAATCCGTTCAGCATGGCCCCAGAATGCTTCTAAGTCATAGTAGTCCCGCTGTTCTGGCATCAAGATGTGGGCGATTACATCACCATAGTCCAGCACAATCCAGGTTGATTCTGATTGACCTTCTTTGCGAAGGGGCAGACGCTGGCACCGTGCTTCGGCATGATTTTCCATTGCCGTTGCGATCGCTCTCACCTGAGTCCGCGAAAAGCCCGTCACAATCACAAAATAATCCGCCAAGAAGGAAACCTCATCCACCTTGAGAATTTGAATGTCGCCCCCTTTGCGATCGTCAGCGGCCTCGGCCAGCGACAGTGCAAGGGCTTGAATAGCGTTGGGGGGCTGAGCAGACTGGAGAGATGAAACGGAAGAATGATTCGGAGTCAAGTTAATTTCCTTTGCGATCTGTTTTTACTGTAGCCGAGGGTTCAAAATCTAACCGACAAAATAAGGGCATCTACAGGATTCTTTAGGCAAGCTTTCCTAGCGCCCAGTTGCGAGTCAACACCATCTGTGGATGAATAGGCTGGTTATTTTTGAGCAGTCGCCTCAGCTTGAAGTCACACATAAGGCTAACGCCCTGGTATAGGTTTTGGCGGCTGACCGTCCGAATTTTCTCTAATTTAGGATGATCGCCCCGTCCCGGCTCCATGCCGTCTGCTAGAAAAAGAACACAGCTTAGATCACCCATGTCAGGGGAGCCAAGGGTATGGTTTGCGATCGCATCTAGTACCCCTCGATCCTTTACACCAAACTCTTCCTGAGCCACTACAGCCCCTACAGGGGCATGAAGCAAGTGAGGATTTGCCTCTAGAAGCGGATCGAGGGCAAAGGAATGGCTGCGTGCAATCTTCAGCAATGTCCGAGGTTCGAAGTACTTCGCCACATCATGCAGTAGCCCTGCCTCGGCAGCCTGAGCGCTATCTAAATAGTGAATCTCAGCCAGTTCAATGGCCGTGTCCTCTACCCGCAGAATATGGTTCAGGCGAGGCTTAGGCACCTGTTCTGCCAACCAGTCTAAAACCTGTTGTCGATTGATTTTAGGCTCAGTGGAAATACGCATTCATTACCTGCATCAACATAGAAGAAATCAGAAATTCAGTATTTTTACGCATCAACGAAGGTCGCGCATCTGTCCACCCTAGAGACATGGGGAAGACTCTCTCAACTTGGTCAGTGCCACGAGCCATTTATATAGAGCCTAGGTTTCTTAATCTTAAAACCTCTCCTACTTCTCTGACGTATTCTCTGAGTCTATAGTCAATGTCTGCTCAAACCAATACACCTATGGTTTCCCCTGCAAAAGCTTTGCAAAAAGTCATTGCAGAACAGCGCTCGGGCCGCCTACAAATTCAAGACCCCAACGACCCATCTGTAGGGTGGCGTGTCTATTTTGGAGCTGGACAAATTCACTTCGCCGAAAGCACAATGGGATGCCAACAGCGATTGAAGTACATCTTGGCAAAGCATCTCCCTTCATTGGACGGGCTATCAACTCCTGCAGATGCGACCTCTGATTATCTTCTGTTGTGCAAATACTGGCAGTCTCAGAACCTGCCTCTGAACCATTTCCGTAAGCTCTTAGCAATCTGCACTCAAGAAGCATTGATTCAGTTCCTATCCATTTCACAATGTCAGATTTCCTTTGAGCCAAATATTGGCCTCGATCCGCTCCTGTTATCTGTGCCGTTTCGGCAGTTGATGTTGCCCGCCCGAAACCACATTGGTCAGTGGGGACAGCTCCATGCTGACATTGCTTCTCCCTTCCAACGCATCTTCATCCACGATCGCGAACAGTTTCTTAAATTCATCTGGCAAGAAGCAGAAAAATGGCAGCAGCTTCAGGGCATTAGTCATGAGCCGGAAGAGGCAACCTGCATCTACGATCTCGCTCATCAATTGAGGATGGATGTTTTAGAGCTTGCCATGAGCCTGCAGCCCCTGTGCCGATCCGGTGTGCTTGGCCTTCAACCCTACCGGGTTATCAAAGAAGAAGCACTGCCGATCATTGCCTGCGTAGATGATAGCCCCACGATTCAGCAATTCGTTAAACTTTCGCTAGAGTCTTCTGGGTATCAGGTGTTATCTCTACTTGACCCCACCGAGGCCATCAGCCATATCCTTCAAAGTAATCCCCTCGTCATTCTCATGGATATTGAGATGCCCAACATTGACGGTTACGAGCTTTGCCGCCGGGTCCGCCAAGTAGAAGAGCTGAAGGAGACCCCCGTAGTCATGCTTACGGGTCGCGAAGGCATTATTGATCGAGTCCGGGCGAGGATGTCGGGCTGCACAGCCTATTTGACAAAGCCTTTTAATCCCCAGGAGTTACTGGCCCAGGTGCAAAAACTAGCGACTCAGCCCGCAGCTATTCTTTAGAGTTAGATCTAGCACCTGCCATGATTTCGATACAGATGAGTCTTTTTTTCTAGGCAACCGCGTTCAAGAATTCCACCACTAGCGCACACAATTAGCAAAAAATCAGGCCACTCGATATCAATCAATGGTCCCCTTAACGACGCGCTAGAGCGGTTATCGATCTTGCAAGCTTCTCACTTCTAATAGCTTTCGCGACTTCCTTAGTATCGAACATAAAGGCGTTCGCCACTTTGGCGTCAAAAGAGGAGCACATCTTAACTCACAAGCATAGGTAACAAAAAAGCCTCCCCACTATCGTTACAAGAGGGAGACTTTTCATTTAATATTAACCTGGCACCGAGCTATTTTCCCAGGGGACTACTCCCCAAGTATTTTTGCCGCTATTGCGTTTCACAACCGAGT
>JBAUJD010000370.1:0-3670 GCA_049683515.1 Thermosynechococcaceae cyanobacterium
CCTGGATGTTCTTGTTTGGTCACCTCGTGTGGGCAACAGGCTTCATGTTCCTGATCTCTTGGCGTGGCTACTGGCAAGAGCTGATTGAAACCCTTGTTTGGGCACATCAGCGCACGCCTTTGGCTAACCTGATTCAGTGGAAGGATAAGCCGGTTGCATTGTCCATCGTTCAAGCTCGTCTTGTGGGCTTAACGCACTTTTCGGTCGGTTATATATTGACCTACGCGGCCTTCATTATTGCTTCAACCTCTAGTCAATTTGGCTAGTCTTGATTCAATCTGAAGTCGCTTAGGCTGCATTTTTACCCCTTTGTGTTCTGCATGGAGGGGTATTTTTTATATCTAAAAGGCGAGTGTCGTTGCAGTCATGGCGCTAACGCTGCTCCATGACTTCTCGAACATCGCGACTCAAAACTTGCCGCCATTGCCGTTCGTCGTCTACTCTAAAGCCTGCCAAGTTGAAACAGCTCGCAACACATCTGGAATCTCTGTGGCATCTGGGGCAAACTCAAGCTGAGTCTCAGACAAGCCTAAATAACCCGATTCTTGAAAGGCAAGCAAAACCCGTTTTAGAGCGAGCCAGACTTCTACTTCATACTCCCAATCCCCATGACGGGGGGCATACCCAGCGATCGCTCGCATCGCCCAAAAATAGTTATTGCGCACCACCGATCCTCCCTTTTTGAACTGGGGTAAATCGTCTTGGGCCACGATCAATATTTCATCATCGAGTCTAACTTTCATGGCCCAGGGTTTGTAGGCTCGTCGCTAAGATAGCGGCTTGGGTGCGATCTCGTAAATTTAGCCGTCTCAAAATGCTGTTGACGTGATTTTTTACCGTCCGCTCTGAAATAAATAACGTGTCGGCAATCTCACGGTTGCTGTTTCCTGTGGCAATGAGCTGCAACACCTCTAGCTCACGAGGCGTTAGCTCCTGAATCTCAGGGGGTAGCGGTGGCGCTTCAGTGGTGGCAGTCATCACCTTATCAAACAACCCTGGCCCCAGGTGGGTATAGCCTTTTTGGACAGCTCGAATAGCTTCCGCTAGTTCATCAGAGGGCGTATCCTTGAGCAGATAGCCCTTGGCCCCGTGACGCATTGCACAAGCGACATAATCATCTTCATCAAAGGTGGTCAGCACTAGCACCTTGAGGTGGGGAGCCTGTTCCTGGAGGGTTCGAGTGGCTGCAACGCCATCCATGATGGGCATCCGCACATCCATTAAAATCACGTCGGGCTGGAGGGCAAGACCTTGTTCAACGGCCTGCTGACCGTTGTCTGCTTCTCCGACGACCTCTAAATCAGGCTTAGCATCCAATAGGCTCCGCAGACCTTCTCGAACAATACCCTGATCGTCCACTAACAGTAACCGAATCATAGAAGTCCTCGCGGAATAGTGGCCTGAATCTGGCATCCTTGCTGGGGTTGACTACTCAAGGAAAAGCTGCCTCCCAAGGCTTCTGTGCGCTCTCGCATACTCTGCAGACCAAAGCCCACCGTGTGCTGGGTCGGGTCAAACCCTCGTCCATTATCGACGATTTCTAACACATGGTCGGTGGCCGATCCATTGAGGCAAATCTTCACCTCAGTCGCTTGGCTGTGCTTAGAGATATTGGTCAAACTTTCTTGGGCCAGACGAAATAAGGCGTTGGCGATTTCTTTGGGTAGCGTTGTTGTTGACGCAATCTCAGACTTTACAATCATGCCCGTATTTTGCTCAAAGGTCCGAGCCAGTTCTTTCAGCGCTTGGGACAGCGTTTTACCCTGGAGTGGATCAACGCGCAAAGACGCCACAGATTGACGCACAACTTGAAGGGCCGCTTTGCCCAACTGTCGGGCTTTTTGCAAATGGTCAAGGGCTTTAGCTGGATTTTGCGCCATCCATAAATCGACATTTTCGAGCTGGATGCTCTGAGCCGTTAATGAATGTCCCACAGCGTCGTGCATTTCGCGGGCAATCCGCTGTCGCTCCTGCAGCGTCGCTTGGTTCTCAATCAGTAGGGCGTAGCGACGGAGTCGGTCGTTGGCCTGGGTGAGATTCTCTTGACTCTGTTTTGTTGCTAGCAGTGCCCCCACCAACAAAATAACGAAGCTGAGCACAAATCCGAATAAGAGAGAGGAGTTGAGAACAATAGCGTTTAAGACTTCTGGCTGAGCTTGAAACCGCTCTCGATGCAGAAACTGCGTCAGGGGAACGCCCAAAAACTCAAATTTAGAAACGGCTAACCCTAGCATTGCCAGAAAAGAGAGAAAAGCCAAAATGGCAACCCCGATCCGTTCTCGCCAAGGAAACAGCAAGCTCGCGCGAATGACCACTACCAACAACAGCGGTGGGAAGACGGTTTGGGCATTGCTGCCCAGCAGCACGGCGACCCAGCTTAGTTCTAATCCCAGTAGCGTGTAGAGTCCTTGAGTGGTGCGATTGGCAGTAATCGGTAACCAGAGGCCCAATAGCCCCAGTAAACTAATGCTCGCAATAGCAACCGGGATAAAGCGACGAGTTTGTTGCTGTTGCTCCCATCGCTGGCGGCGTCTTTGGTATTTTCCTAGCTCTGGTGGTGAGAAGCGGCCAGTGTGAGGCACAGGAATTGTCCTAACTTCTGGAGGACGTTCGAAGGAAGGAGGAGGACGATTCGGGAATGGAGAGAGAATGACTAGGGTTGCGATCGCAAGCAAAATCCACTCTAGATAGAGCAGTAGCCGAAAGGGATGGGGAGACCTGTGGAACCGGCGCAGCATGATCGCAGTCCATGGAATTGCGCTTTCTACTATAGAGCAAGAACATTGTGAATCTGGGCAATCCCAACTCTACAAAGGGAGGATTGCAGAAATTTAGTACCAAAGGACTAATCTAGATCAGAAGAAAGCATCCACCAACGTTGACAAGACTGTCCTCATCGTCTGAGTCTAAAAAATATAATTTGCTTTCCCTGGGCTAATCTATCGTATTCTCCACCCAGAACATGAACCTACAAAACCTTACACAAAAAATTCTGCCGATTGCCACAGCCGCGATGTTATTGAGTCCTATTTCAGCTTTAAGTCAGTCCTCTGGACAACCGTTAACCAATGCTGATGTCCTCAAACTGATCAAAGCCGGCATCCCTGAAGAAACGATTATCTTATCTGTGCAAAATAATCCTGCCAACTTTGATACGTCTCCTGATGCCTTGATTGAACTCAAAAGACAGGGCGTCAGTCAGAAGATCATGAATGCAATGCTGGGGCCAAAACAGGCTTCTGACAGCAAGGCGGTTGGTAGCCATCAAGATAGTCAAGGGAACACAGTTAGCATTGCTCTTAGCACAGTGAAGCTGATTACGGGAACAGAAGAGCAGATTATGAAACGGCGTAAACCTGATGTTCGTGTCAATTCAGGGCCACAGATTTTAGCCTCGTGGGTCAGGCAAGCCAAGCAAAAAGCCGTCATTAGCGGGAGTCGGTCAAGCTTGCGAATTTCTGATCGCGACCCTACATTTGAGATGTCTCTGCCCTCTGACGTTTCGCCAAACGATTATATTGTTCTGGTTAAGCTCAATTCTAAGAGCGATCGACGTGAAGTAGAAACAGGCAGAGCAGGAGGTAGCGGATTTGCGGGCCTCGGCAGTTTCTTTGGAGAAGGACTCCGTACCAAAAGCGGGATTCGAGAAAAAGTAAAAGTTGCCTTAGTC
>JBAUJD010000371.1:0-10318 GCA_049683515.1 Thermosynechococcaceae cyanobacterium
GTGCAAAGGGAAATTATGTAGCTTACCTAGATGATGATGCCATTGCGAATCCTCAATGGGTAGACCAAATTTGCAAGGCGTTTGAAACGATTCAACCCCAGCCAGGCTGTGTAGGGGGTAAGACTGAACCGGTGTGGGAGTCGATTAGACCGCCGTGGTTGCCTGAAGAATTACTTTCTTATCTCACCATTGTCGATTGGTCCAATGAACCCATTATTCTAAAGGATCATAGGTTTATTGCCGGTGCAAATATGGCTGTTCCGAGATCGCTACTTGCTGAATTGGGTGGCTTTACCTTACACCTGGGTCGTAAAGGGAAGAGTCTATTATCATGCGAAGAAATTCTGCTACGAGATCAAATTAAAGATAAAGGCTATACAATTTATTACGATCCTGAGATTTCCGTCAAACATCATGTTCCTGGTTCTAGATTAACTCAATCCTGGTTTACACAAAGACTATATTGGCAAGGTATTTCTAGGGCTAATATTTTAAATTTTCAAGATTCACCATCAAAATTTAGATTAATTAAGTCAGCTATGGGTCAGCTATTAGAACTCATAAAATCTCCAATGGAAATCTTGTATTTATGGTTGCCCACAGATGACCCAGTCCATTTCAAACAAAAGTGCAATGCTTTATGGAAAATTGGATATGTTGTAGGACTAACATCTATTTTGTCTTCGAACTTAAATCAGGAACTCTAAGTCAATGTATAATAATGTTCTAATAATAGTAGGTTGTCAAATTAGTTAAGCAGAACAGTAAATAGCTTTCTGCTCCATATAGTTTTAGTAGATTTATTAGGTCATTAGAAATGGATAAGACATTGAGAAATGAACGGATAGATCTTTTGCGATTTATTGGCTTGGCATTGATTATTCTTGCTCATTCTACTATTCCAAAATTTCTTTTTCAGTTAAGGAATTTTGACGTTCCATTAATGATATTAGTGTCAGGAATGTCTTTTGGACTGACTTTTAAAAAGCATGAATCATATGTTGATTATATTTGGAAACGAATAAAGCGTATTTTATTGCCGACATGGATTTTTCTTACTATTTTTTTCCCCTTTCTGTTTGTATTTAATTTACCTGGTTTGGATCTGAGCTTCAAATTAATATGGAATAGTTATTTTCTTTTAGATGGACTCCGCTTTGTTTGGATAATTAGAGTTTTTCTATTGGTTTCTATAGCGGCACCAATTATTTACAATTTATCAAACAAAAAAAAGTCTGACACTAGCTATTTGATTAAGATGCTATTGATATTTCTAATTTATGATATCTGTAGATATTTTGCTCTTCCATATATATCTGAAGGGTATGTAGAAAATATATCTTTGATAATCTTATATATAATTCCATATTCTTTGCTATTTGCTCTTGGCTTAGAAATCCCCAAATACTCCATTCAGAAAAACATCAAGATAACTTCTTTTTTTGGAATTTTGTTCTTAGTTTTAGCTTTGCTCCTATGGAATTTAAGAGGAAATTTTGTGCCTACACAGATATATAAGTATCCACCTTCAATTTACTTTTTTTCATATGCGATAGCTGTTTCAACTTTTTTCTGGCTCATTAGCGGTGTTTTATGTGATTACCTTAAAGCAAGCAAAAGAATTCACTCTTTTGTTATGTTTTCAGCTCAGAATTCCCTATGGATTTATTTTTGGCATATTCCATTTGTAGATGTAATATATTCCAACTTTATAGTCAGATATCTTGTCATGTTTTTTGCATCTGCTAGCATCACTTTTCTCCAGGTGTGGTTTGTCAAACATGTTTTGATTGAGAAAGTGTCAAATGTTCATCTTAAAAAAAATCTTAAAATTCTGCTAACTGGTTAGGTGTGAGTGAGTTGTAAGCATTTCTGCTTAGTACAGGGTAAAACTGCACCGCTTATCTCAGGGTTATGGTTTTAGTCATGGTTCGGATGACCATGCCAATTTTAGCGATAGCAGATTTTGTGTTCACTGCACCTGTAAAGAGCGGCAGCGGGGCTTTTGAAGGGGAGCATGTCACTTTTTTGAGAGAATATTCAGAAGGTGCTCAAACCCATTAATTTGGTTGTCATGAAGTCACGTAAAATCAGGGCTTTGATTTTCCTCTGATAAAACTGACACGCTCCCCTCTTGAAGTCTCTAGTGGAGGCCACTTGGAGATCCTTATGTCTCTTAATCACACCCCATCAAGATCTACTCTAGGCTGCTCAGCCACCTCTTCTCGTCTGACGCTCACTTTTTACTGCCTTAGCCTCTATCAGAAACCTTTGTTCGTAACAGCATGGCCAGGATCAAGATAGGATCTTGATGGTGCAACAACTCTCTTTGGCTAAATACGATCTCATCCTAACTGCAGCCAAGCAAAATGATACGCGGCATCAGCATCATTTCTTTGTCTATAGAGGCGACATCATCCGCTAAGTTTGTAGAGGTAGAGGTATTGATGTTAGGCGAGGGAAAAAAGACGATGCGCGTATTAATCATGGGTGGAACCCGGTTCATCGGTATTGATTTAACCCAGATTCTCGTCAAGCAAGGGCATGAGGTTGTGTTGTTCAATCGCGGCAACAAACCCGCGCCCGTTAAAGGCATCCAGCAAATTCAGGGCGATCGCACTGACCCGACCCAGCTCCAGCAACTTGCCTCAGAAACCTTCGACGCCATCTTCGACAATAATGGACGCGAACGCAGCGACACAGAGCCACTTGCCGAACTATTCAAGGGCAAAATAAAGCATTTTGTCTATATGAGTTCAGCCGGGGTTTATCTCAAAGGCGATCAAATGCCCCACCTTGAAACCGATGCCACCGACCCTAACAGTCGCCACAGCGGTAAGGCAGAAACTGAAGCCTATCTTGTCGAGCAAGGTCTACCCTTCACCTCTATTCGCCCCACCTATATCTATGGCCCCCAAAACTACAACGACCTAGAAGCCTGGTTCTTTGATCGGATTGTGCGAGATCGCCCCATCCCCATCCCTGGCCCTGGATGCCACTTCACCCAGTTTGGGCACGTCGCTGACCTCGCTGCAGCAATGACTGCAGTTCTGGGCAACTCCAACGCCATCGGTCAAATCTACAACGTCAGTGGCGATCGCTATGTCACCTTTGATGGCCTCGCCCGTAGCTGTGCTGAAGCCGCTGGCAAACCGGCCCCCAAGTTAGAACATTACAATCCTAAAGATTTTGACTTTGGCAAGAGCAAAGCCTTCCCACTGAGGCCACAGCACTTCTTTGCCGACATCCATAAGGCCAAAACAGACCTAGATTGGAAGCCTCAGTTTGATTTAGTCTCTGGCCTTAAAGATTCTTTTCAAAGAGGTTATCTAACCTCTGGTCGGGATCAGACCGACATCGATTTCTCTCTTGATGATCAGATTCTAGGGCAGTAAGAGAGTAGGGACTTACATCAAAACAGCCTTCCCCTCATCCAAAGACCTTTTCGCTAGCGAAAAGGACTTTGACTTTAGCTGTCCTTGGTTGAGGTCAAACACTTGGAGCGACTACCTCGTAGTAGCGGTTTCGATTCTTTTTAGTACCCTTTAAGGGATAGCGATTCAGTTTGCAGAATTACGAAGACAGGTTGACTCTCACTAGAGAAGAGGTCTGAGTTATCTCAAGATAGGACGCAACGGGATTCATGCAGGCAGAGAATTGCTTGACCTTGTTCCACTATTTCAAGCTGACCCACAACCTTGTTTTGCAAGCAAGGAGGCAAAACGACGACATGATGAGCGCTTTGAGTTTTCAAAAGCCCGAACGCAGCCTTGTAAATATTTGACCGTTGTTGCATCTACCTCATAAATATTGGTTGTAAAAGATTTGCCTATCAGTCAGGCGATGAAGATGCCTATGAATATTTTTCATCCTCTTTTTAAACTCTTACATCATGGGGATGAAATCAGATCTTTAGGATAAGAGAATTATTGATTATGAGTGTATTAATCGAACATTACTGAGTTCTTAATGTGTTCATATCTATCTCTTAATCATTCAATGGAATTATTATTTTGACCCAAATTAAATTCCTGTAACTCAGTAGTCGGGCCTGCTACCCGTGAGATCGTCCTCTACAAGGCGATCTTCAATTAGTGTGTGGTCTTTTCTTCCATTGCCAGTCTTTTTAGGAGAGTCAGAGAACCTCATGGATGCGAATTTTGATACATTTCAGCCTGCTCAGGCTGACGGTCTTGAAGGATATACCGTTGATCCGATTGTCACCATTGGCGAGTCGATCGATGACTATATTCCGGCTGGCATCCCAGATGGGATGGGAGCCTTCAAGCTTGATGACAACACCGTTCGTATTCTTGTCAACCATGAGCTAAGACCGGATGTAGGCTACGCGTACCAACTCGCAAATGGTACCGAACTCACAGGGGCACGAGTTAGCTATTTCGATATCGATAAAACGACTCGTGACATCAAGGATGCAGGCTTGGCCTACGACACCATCGTCAACCGAGCCGGTGAAACCGTAGATGAAGTCACTGACCTCGAAAATTCAGGACTCAGTCGTCTTTGTTCAGCCCACTACATCGAAGCAGGTCAATTTGGCAAAGGCCAAG
The DNA here is from genome assembly GCA_049683515.1 of Thermosynechococcaceae cyanobacterium. GTDB lineage: Bacteria > Cyanobacteriota > Cyanobacteriia > Thermosynechococcales > Thermosynechococcaceae > RCC1774. The sequence continues at coordinate 4,572 of JBAUJD010000371.1, forward strand.
GCTTAGTCGATGGCCTGTTCTTCACCGGCGAAGAAGGCAGTGGCGGCACTGAATTTGTCCTTGACCCTACTAGCAATACCCTCTACGCAGCCCCCTGGATGGGTCGAGCGGCCTGGGAAAACGTCACTGAATTAGATACCGGCACCACCGACAACGTTGCCTTTCTGGTCGGAGATGACCGCGAAGGGGCACCGCTGTTGATGTATGTCGGCACCAAGGACACCAGTGCAGGCGCAGGGGTTCTAGAGCGCAATGGTCTTGTTGGCGGTCAGCTCTACGTCTGGGCCACTGACAACGGCGATACCACCCCGGAACAGTTCAATGGCACCTTCGAAAGTCGAGACGGACGCTGGGTTGAAATCCCCATTTACGACCCTGCTCAGGCTGGCACGGCAGCTAGTCAAGACGAGCTTGGCTATGATGCCCAAGGCTTTGCCACTCAAGCTCAGCAAGATGCTTTGACCGAGGCCGTTGGTGCCTTCCAGTTCTCTCGCCCCGAAGATGTGGCGACAAACCCTGCTGATGGGACTCAGGCGGTTTTGAATTCCACAGGCCGTGACAGTCTTTTCCCCTCAGATAGTTGGGGAACGACTTATATTATCGATACTGATTTTGGCGCAGACGGCACCCCCGTCACCGCATCAGTCAAGGCGATTTACGACGGTGACGATGCGGGTGCTGGACAGTTCACGGGGTCTGATTTTGGCTTGCGGAGTCCTGACAACTTGGATTGGTCAGATGATGGCAATATCTACATCCAAGAAGATCGATCTTTCAGTGAGTTTGGCCTCACCTCTGGGGAAGAAGCCTCAATCTGGAAGCTTAACCCTGAGTCCGGTGAGCTGACTCGCATTGCTCAGATTGATCGCGCTGCAGTGCCTACCGGTCAAACCGATGGTAGCCCCGCTGATATCGGGAATTGGGAATCCTCCGGTATTTTGGATGTCTCTGAACTCTTTGATCAAGAAGCCGGAAGTCTATTTATCTACAACACTCAAGCCCATAGCTTGGCGGGAGGCGTAGTTGACTCCGAGAACCTCGCTGAGGGCGGTCAGATTGCATTTTTGAGCCGTCCGGCTGAGTTAGAGGGTTTTGCTTCTCTACCGTCTGATACCTTTGCTGAGGGTCCACCAGCCGGTGGCGATAACGGCAGCGGTGGCCCCATTGACGCCAATGGCCGCACTGGCCCCTTTGATGGTCAACCCATTCAAGGATTCAGTGGTGTGCAGTTTGCTGATAGCGATGGTAGCTTCTGGTTTCTGTCTGATAATGGCTTCGGCGGTCAAGACAATAGCTCTGATTATTTGCTCCGGCTCTACAAGGCTGATCCTAGCTTTGCCGGTTCTGAAGGCGGCGACAGCAGTGTTGCCATTGAAGATTTCATCCAGCTTAGCGACCCCAACGGTTTAGTTGGCTTTGATATCCAGAACGAAGGGACAACAGAGCGTCTGCTAACGGGTTCAGACTTTGATGTCGAATCTTTTGTCATTGACGGTAATGGCGAGATCTGGGTGGGCGAAGAGTTTGGTCCTTATCTGCTCCACTTCGATGCCACTGGAACCCTTCTAGATGCTCCCATTCCGACGCCTAATCTGGTGGAGCTGAATACGCTTAACGGCCAGAATCCTATTGTGATCGGTCACCGGGGCGCTAGCGGCGTTTTGCCAGAGCATACGCTAGAGGCTTATCGGGTTGCGATCGCACAGGACGCAGACTTCATCGAACCTGATCTAGTGAGCACTAAGGACGGCGTCCTCATTGCCCGTCATGAACCTATCCTCGACGACACCACCAACGTTGCCGACGTATTTGGTTCCGAGCGGATGTCTACGAAAGTCTTAGATGGCGTCGAAACCACCGCCTATTTTGCCGAAGACTTCACCCTCGAAGAAATCAAAATGCTGCGGGCGTTACAATCTCGTGACTTCCGCTCCCAAGATTTCAATGGTGCCTTTGAAATTCCCACATTCAAAGAAATCATTGAGCTAGTTCAAGAGGTTGAGGCCCAAACCGGCAAAGCCGTCGGTATCTACCCCGAAACCAAGCATCCCACCTTCTTTGATCTGCAGGGACTGTCCCTCGAAGAGAACCTGATTGCAACGCTGCAAGAAACAGGATTCACCGATCCTAATCGGCTCTTTATCCAATCCTTTGAATTTCAGAACTTGATTGAGTTGCAGGGGCTGCTCGACGCCGAAGGGCTAGGAGAGATCCCTCTTGTTCAGCTTTACGGTGATGCCACCGCTAGCGCGAATTCGGGCGATACGTTCTCTGTTCCCTACGACATTCGTTACAACGTCGAGCAGGGCAATGACTTAGCTGCCATCTACGGTCAAGACTTTTTAGATGCAGCCGAAAATGCGCTTTCGGCAGACACCGTATACAGCGACCTCGACAGCGCGGAGTTCCTTCAGATTATCAGCGCTAAGTATGCCGAGGGTGCTGGCCCCTGGAAAAACAATTTCTTACTGAGAGAGTCTCTAGCAACTCCTGTTGATGGCAATGGCGATGGCGTTGCTGAAATTACCAGTCAGCTTACCGGCGAGGTTACTTCCTTTGTCGATGACGCCCATGCTGCAGGTCTGCAGGTTCACCCCTACACCCTGCGAAATGAAGAGCAGTTCTTGACCCTCAATGCCGATGGCACCCCCCAAACAGCAGAGGACGAAATCAAGCAGCTCATTGAGATTGGCGTCGATGGCTTCTTCACTGATTTCTCTAACACAGGGGACCAAGTTCGAGATCTGTTGGTGGCCGATCAGGTTCGCTCACCTCAAAATCCAGAGGTCCAATCTGGCGATGCCGTTGCGAATTTGGCTGGCTCCCGTGGCTTTGAAGGTATGGCAATTAGCCCTGACCGGCAAACGCTCTATCCTTTGCTAGAGGGGACCGTCGAAGGCGATCCTGAAGGGTCGCTTCGCATTTATAAGTTTGATGTTGCCTCCAGTGAATATCAAGGACTGGTAGGCCGCTATCAGCTTGACGACCCTAGTCACGCCATTGGTGACTTTTCGGTCATTAACGAGAATGAATATCTCGTCATTGAGCGGGACAGCAACCAGGGTGAAGAGGCCGCATTCAAGAAAATCTTCAAGGTGGATCTCTCCCAGGTTGACGAGAACGGTAACGTCCTTAAAGAAGAGCTGGTCGATTTGCTCAACATCAGAGACCCCAACGACCTCAACGGAGACGGCAGCACCAGCTTCAAATTCCCGTTTGTCACGATCGAAGATGTCCTCGTCGTCGATGCCGACACGCTCTTGATCGCCAACGACAACAACTATCCCTTCTCCGTAGGTCGGGGACCCGATATCGACAATAACGAAATCATCCAAGTCAAGCTCGATCAGCCCCTCAATTTAGATGCCCGTGTCGGTCAAGCCGGTCTTTCGCGGTTCGGCGTCAGCGGCACAGCGTTTGATACCGTCGAGCCTGCCCAGGTCAAAGGGCTTGAAGACTACGTGGTTGACCCAGTATTCACCATTGGTGAAACCTACGGTGATTACACGCCAGCGGGAATTCTTGACGGTTTAGGTGCCTTTGCGCTGGACGACAATACCGTTCGCGTACTGGCTAACCATGAACTGCGTGAAACCGAAGGCTATGCCTATCAGCTTGCCAACGGAACTGAGTTGACCGGAGCCAGAGTTAGCTACTTCGACATCGACAAGACCAGCCGTGCCGTTGTGGGGACGGGCCTTGCCTACGACACCATTATTAATCGAGTCGGAGACGTTGTCGATGAAGCCTCTGACCTTGAGTTTGGCGGTCTCAGTCGCCTCTGTTCGGCCCACTACATTGAGGCCGGACAGTTTGGCGAGGGCCGGGGCTTAGTTGACGGTCTGTTCTTCACCGGAGAAGAAGGCAGTGGCGGCACTGAATTTGTACTTGACCCTAGCTCTAATACACTCTATGCAGCACCCTGGATGGGCCGAGCCGCCTGGGAAAACGTCACTGAGCTAGATACCGGCACCGATGATAAAGTGGCCTTGCTAATTGGCGATGATCGACAAGGAGCGCCCCTAACGCTCTATGTGGGTACTAAAGAGACCAGCGCAGGGGCAGACGTTTTGGAGCGCAACGGCCTCGTCGGCGGTCAGCTCTTCGTCTGGGCATCTGACAGTGGTGAAACAACACCCGAAGAGTTTAACGGGACCTTTGAGAGTCGGTCTGGAAGCTGGGTTGAAATTCCCTTCTATGATCTCAATCAAGCGGGTACGGCAGCAAATCAAGACGAGCTGGGCTATGATGCCCAAGGCTTTGCCACTCAAGCTCAGCAAGATGCCTTAGCTGAAGCGGTCGGTGCATTTAAGTTCTCTCGCCCAGAGGATGTTGCCACTAACCCAAAAGATGGAACTCAGGCGGTGCTGGCCTCCACGGGGCGCGACAGCCTCTTCCCCTCGGATAGCTGGGGGACAACCTACATTATCGATACAGACTTCGGAGTAGATGGCACGCCAATAACCGCATCAGTCAAAGCGATTTATGACGGTGATGATGCCGGTGCTAGTCAGTTTGAAGGCTCAGACTTCGGTTTGCGGAGTCCTGACAACTTAGATTGGTCTGCTGATGGCAATATCTACATCCAAGAAGACCGCTCCATTGGCGAGTTTGGTCTCACCTCTGGCGAAGAAACCTCCATCTGGAGACTTGATCCTGTCTCAGGTGAGCTGACCCGCGTAGCCCAAGTGGACCGCTCGGCAGTGCCCCTAGGACAAACAGATGGTGAACCCACCGATATTGGCAACTGGGAAACCTCCGGCATTCTAGATGTTTCTGAGCTATTTGGTGAAGAAGCTGGTAGTCTACTGCTCTTTGATGTGCAGGCCCATAGCCTTGGCAATGGCGTCATTGATGCTGAGAATCTTGTGCAGGGCGGCCAACTGGCCTTTTTAGAAGTCCCTGACTTAGAAGATCCCTTTAACGAGGTGATTGGCAGCAACCGTAGCGAAAGACTGCTGGGCAGCAAAGGAGCCGACCTGATTCAAGGTCTCTCTGGCTCTGACACCATCAAAGGCTTTGCCGGTGATGACACCATTGAGGGCGGCAACGGCGCTGACGTCATTGATGGCGGTCCAGGCGCTAACGTCATTAACGGCGGCAACGGCCATGACTCAATTCGCGGCGGCAACGATAGCGACACTATCGACGGGGGTAGCGATCGCGACACCCTCATCGGAGCCAGAGGCAATGACCTAATTACCGGCGGTGCCGGGGCTGACCTCATTGACGGCAGTGCTGGGGATGACCTCATTGACGGGGGCGACGGTCGTGACACGATAGAAGGCGGTATCGGCAGTGACACGATAGAAGGCGGCAGCGGCGCTGACCTGATTAGCGGTGGCGGTGGCCATGACACCCTAATGGGCGGTGATGGTCGTGATACGTTGACCGGTGAGAGAGGCGATGACCTGTTGATGGGTGGTGCTGGTGGTGACCACATTGAAGGCGGTCAAGGGAAAGATACCCTCATTGGCGGTGCGGGCCGTGACACCCTCTATGGCGGTACTGACAGAGATCTGTTTGTGCTGGAAGTGGGGCAGGGTCAAGATGTGATTCAAGATTACCAGGTTCGCTGGGATGCGTTGGGTCTGTCGGAGGGTCTGACGGTGGCGCAGCTAGGGGTTTCTCAGCGCGATGATAGTACGCTCATCAAGCTGCTAGAAACCAACCAAACCCTGGCGGTGCTTGATGGCGTCAGCGCTGCTCTAGGTGAACTCTCCTTCCAGACTTACACGCCTGTTGTT
>JBAUJD010000372.1:0-1999 GCA_049683515.1 Thermosynechococcaceae cyanobacterium
GGCCTTTGGCAAATCTCGCGTGTGACAAAGCTGAGGATGGAGCTGCCCAAAGCGTCCGCAGGCACTGCCATTGAACCACAGCGATGCGGTACGACCTGGGTGCAGGCGCTCATCACCTGGGTCTGCGCGATATTCAATTGACAAGCTAAGCTGAGCAAAGATCTGCTCAAGGCGTCCTTTGGCGTCAAACCAAGTGAGAGGGCGATCGCGTTCCTTCCCGCGAGTCCATTTACCCAGGGCAGGATCACCCCCCAGAATTCCAGCAATGGCGTTGGCTTCTTTAAGGGTTTCGCCTTCTTTCCAGAAAACGCGGCCCAATTCAAACCCATTTAGGGGTCCATTCCCCTGCTCTAGGTTGTAGGCAAAGGCGTTGATAATGCCGGTCAGTAATTCGGTCCGCAGTGCTGAAAACTCGATCAGTAGAGGGTTAACAACCCTAATCAGCTCTTCACCCCCGCTGCTGGGCTTCACCCAAGAATAGTGGAGTAATTCGGTTAACCCCGCTCCTCGCATCACCTGACGAAGTCTTTGAGTGAACTTTTCCTGGGGCGGCAGCAGTCCGGGTTCTGTTTTGGCGGGTAGGGTTTCACAGAATTGATCATAGCCATGGAGACGGGCAATCTCTTCGATCAGATCAATTTCACGCTCGATATCTCGATGGCGATGGGGTGGAACGGTGACGTTCCAGACTAGATCGGGAGAGGTTTCGGTCAATGAAAATCCTAAGGCTTCTAGAATCTTGATGATCTGGTTAGCCTGCAGTTGGGTCGGCTGTCCGTCGGTTCCTTTGACGGGACCTAGAATTTGGTTGATGCGGTCTAACCGCAGCTCAATGGAACGTTGGCTTGAAGTGCGATGGTCTACAGTCGCTTGAGCCGTGACCTCTCCTCCGGCCAACTCAGTCAGAAGCTTAAGAGCATGGTTACAGGCGGTATCGAGCTGAGTTTCATTGACGCCACGTTCGTAGCGGGCTGAGGCTTCAGTACGGAGGCTGTGGGGCCGAGCAGACCGACGGACAGTGAGTGAATCGAATAGAGCGGCCTCTAGAACCAGTGTAGTGGTGGTGTCTTTGACTTCGCTGTCTTCACCGCCCATAACGCCTGCTAGAGCGATGGGCTGATCGGCTGCGGTGATGATCAGGCTTTCTGGGGTGAGCGATCTCACCTCACTATCCAACGTCGTCAGCTTTTCCTTCTCTTTAGCAAACCGAACACCTAGGGAGAGACCTTTCTTGCCTTTCGGCAGAGCCTGGGCATCGAAGGCATGGAGAGGCTGGCCCCACTCCAGCAAAATGTAGTTGGTGATGTCTACCACGTTGTTAATCGGGCGAGTCCCTGCCGCTAGGAGCCGCTGCTTCAGCCAGTCAGGAGAGGGCGCAATCGTGACGTTTTCAACCACCGTCGCAATGTAAGCAGGGCAAGCCTTGGGATCGTCAATCTGAACAGAGATACCTTCTTCTGCCGAACGCTTGATTTCAGGACGCTTGATTTCAGGAACATTGGGCAGCTTAACCTCGGCCCCTGTCAGAGCTGAGACTTCACGGGCAACCCCCACCATACTTAAGGCATCGGCACGATTAGCGGTGGAGGTCAGATCAAGAATCACGTCATCGAGTCCCAGCAATGGGCGCACGTCTGCCCCAACTTGAACGCTATCTCCGAAGCTGTGAATGCCGTCCAAATCCGTTTCAAGACCCAGTTCTGTTAAGGAGCAAATCATGCCGTGGGAGGGCACGCCTCGCAGCTTTGCTTTTTTGATTTTGATGCCCATCCTGGGTAAACGAGTGCCCACGGTGGCAACGGGAACATAAAGGCCCGTTTCTACATTAGGAGCACCACAGACAATTTGTGACGGTTCCTCTGCCCCAATATCAACGGTGCAGACCCGCAGCTTATCGGCGTCGGGATGGGGTTCGCAGGAGAGCACTTTTCCGACGACAACGCCATCGGCCCAGGTGCTGCGGTCTTCGATATCTTCGACCTCAAAGCCAACCATGGTC
>JBAUJD010000373.1:0-8377 GCA_049683515.1 Thermosynechococcaceae cyanobacterium
AGGTGATTGCGATCGCACCCACCAGGCTATACCAGCCCACATCATAAAAGCCTGAGCGTAAGGTCGGTAGAGCTAAAAACTTTAGAATTGGCTTTTCTAAAGCAAAGAGCGTCCCCGCGATATCGAATATAACGGCAATAATGAACAATCCCAGCGTTAAATGCACAAGTTGTGGATGAATGGGAATCGCGTAGGGTAGCCCGTTAGCCTGGAGCTGAATCCCAACTTGCTTGAGCTGGTCAATGAGCTGTTCATTCATTCAAGATCGCCTCGCTCAATAGCCTGCACCACCGACGGCACATGCAGACCGTACTCCCAAACAAGCTGACTGCCCAGGTAGACCTGCAGACAGACCAATACCACTAAGAACGTAGCCGCGCCTAAATAAACCGGCGGCATTTTAAATAAACTGCGAGAGCGAATTACAAATCGCCAAGCTGTCACCGTAACAACCAAGGCAGAGAGCGACCAGCCCAGTATTTGATGCTGTGTAAGAACTGCTTCTACAGCCGGATAGGTGGGAGCGATTCCAGCCTCAAACTGGCCGACAATGATCGCAAAAAAGATGGAAACTGACGCCACCACCAGGTTCCAGAAGCTGACCTCGAACATCGTCCGGTTGCGGGTAAAATAGCCGACCACATCGCAAAAGAAGGCAAACAGCACCATCGCAATCACAAAGTGAACAATGATCGGATGTAGCGGATCGGGGTAAGGAAGTGCTGAACTGTTAAGCGACAAACCAAGCATGTTCAAGTTCAAAATCAACTTTGATTGGCACTGATCAGATTTATTTTCTCTGCAAAGGGCGACTCAGATCTCAATGATTACGAAAAGAGATATTCAATGGCTCTGCAGGGGCCGAGGTCTTGGCGACGGCCCCATATGTCTCAAAGATGCAGGTCATGACCTGATCTGTTAAGCAGAAACGTCGAAGCGATCGAGCATCATCACTTTGTTCCAGGCCCGGACGAAGTCCTTGACCATCCGCTCATGACCGTCATCAGCGCCGTAGACTTCAGCAACCTGACGCAGCTCTGCATTGGAGCCAAAGATTAGATCGCAGCGGGTGGCGGTGAACTTTGTTGCGCCTGTTTTGCGATCGCAGATCTCAAAGACCATCTCGCGATTATCCACTGGCTTCCATTCGTAGTCCATGCTGGTTAGAACCCGGAAAAAGTCGTTGGTCAAGACGCCGGGTCGGTCAGTGAAGACACCGTGCTTTGAGTGGTCCCAATTCTGATCGAGGGCGCGCAGTCCGCCAACCAGAACTGTCCACTCGGGCGCAGTCAGCGTCAGGAGCTGCGCCCGATCAAGGAAGATCCGCTCCGCCTTCACTTTGTAGCCCACTGCCTCATTATGATAATTTCTGAAACCATCCGAGACCGGCTTTAGCCATTCAAAGCTTTCAATATCTGTCAGCTCCTGAGTCGTATCCATTCGGCCTGGGGTAAACGGAACGGTAATGGAGATTCCAGCATCTTGCGCGGCCTTCTCGACCGCAGCGCAGCCGCCGAGAACAATCAGATCCGCCATCGAGATTTTTTTGCTCGACTGAGCGCCGTTAAAGTCCGATTGAATTTGCTCTAGGGTGGAAAGCACCTCGCCCAGCTCTTGGGGGCGATTCATCTCCCAGTTTTTCTGCGGATCTAGGCGGACGCGCGCGCCATTTGCACCACCGCGCTTGTCGGAGTCTCGGTAGTTCGAGGCCGATGCCCAAGCGGCTGATACGAGCGCTGAAACAGAAAGGCCACTCGCCAAAATCGTCTCCTTAAGAGACTGAATATCGGCCTCGTCAACAACGTCGTGGTCGAGCGCTGGAATCGGGTCTTGCCAAATCAGATCTTCGGCTGGAACTTCTGGGCCAAGGTAGCGTGTTTTCGGCCCCATATCTCGATGGACCAGCTTATACCAGGCCCGTGCAAACACATCGCTAAAGGCATCAAAGTCATTCAAAAAGCGCTGACAGATCTCGTGGTAGGCCGGATCGACCTTCAGCGCAACGTCTGAAGTCATCATCATCAGCGCGTGCTCAACGCCTTGCTTGTGAGCATCTGGCGTCTTCGGTGCATCAGGATGGCTCGGCGTCCACTGAATCGCACCGGCTGGACTCTTGATCTGTTCCCAATCGTACTTAAAAAGGTTTTCCAGGTAGCTGTTGTCCCACTGGGTCGGGTCTGGTGTCCACGATCCTTCAATCCCGTTGGTCATCGTATATTCGGCAAACCCAGTCCCTTCAGGATTCTGCCACCCTAGGCCCATCGCCTGAATCGGCGCGCCTTCCGGTGCGGGGCCAATCTTGTCCGGCGAGACCATGCCGTGACTTTTGCCAAAGGCATGACCGCCTGCGATCAGCGCCACCGTTTCCTCATCATTCATCGCCATCCGCGCAAACGTCTCACGGATGTCTCGCGCCGAGGCTTGGGGGTCGCCTTCGCCGTTCGGCCCCTCTGGATTGACGTAAATGAGCGCCTGGTGAGACGCCGCCAGCGGGTTCTCAAGATCGTAGTAGTCTTCGTCCGGCTTTCCGACCCAGCGAATATCGCGCGTCACCATCTGATCAGGATGACCCTCTTGTTCTTTGGGGTTTTCCTTCACATCGTCAACTGGATTGCCGTTCCAGAACTCAGGTCCCCAGTAAGTCGCGCGATCCGCCTCCCAGGCATCAATGCGACCGCCGCCAAAGCCGAAGGTCTTCAGACCCATGATCTCAAGCGCACAGTTGCCCGTCAGCACCATTAAATCGGCCCAGCTCAGGGCCGCACCGTATTTCTGCTTGATGGGCCAGAGCAGCCGTCGTGATTTGTCTGTGTTGCCGTTATCCCACCACGAGTTGATGGGGGCGAAGCGCTGCATGCCCTTACCGGCTCCGCCGCGACCATCTGCGATTCGGTAGGTGCCTGCGGCGTGCCACGCCATGCGAACCATCTGAGGCCCATAATTGCCATAGTCGGCTGGCCACCAGTCCTTTGAATCGGTTAGCAGCGCTTTGATGTCGCGCTTCAACTGCTCGAAGTTGATCTTATTGAAGGCTGCTTTGCCATCAAAATCTTGCAGCGGGTTAGCCAAAGGCGAATTTTGGTGAAGCAGCTCGACCTGAAGTCGGTTCGGCCACCAATCATCAGTTTGCGGCTTAGAGCCGAGCGCCCCGCCAATGCGGGTTCCCCGGAAGGGACATTGGGCAGGAGCAGTGGAAGGGTTGTTATCCATTGAGTTCAAGCCTTATTAATAATTTTCGTGAGTCAAAAATGTATTGAGCGTCGCCATTTGCGGGGGGGGGCAAACGGTAGGTGCCTTGATCGCAAGAGTCCTCGTGAGTGCTGAAGGAAACTTTGTGTACGTCTCTTCAAAAAGGGATGGTCCACTCTGTTTAAGATAACGAAGACTCACGAGTTGCACCCATCTAAGCCACTGAATGCTTGGCCTTAATCCAGACCGTTTGGACCCTGATCATAGGGATTCAGGGTTGTGGCTTAGATAAGGTTTGCAACTGCTCCCAAGAATAGTGAGCCGGAAGTTCATCTTCTCCAGGAGCCTCGCCGAGCATTTCTGCCGCCTGCTGTTCTAGGGCGACCAGATTGTCTGCAACGGCATCCCCGACCAGACCGCCCGCAACGGCACCTGCTATAGCACCCATCATGCCGCCCCTTTTACCGCCGACAGCTCTGCCGAGCAGTGAACCTGTAACACCTCCTGCCGCTGCCCCCAGGCCCGTTTTTAGTAGATGATGTTCAGCGTCTTGATCCGGTTGAGAGGGTGGCCTAGAAAATTGTTCAGATTTTGACTGTTCAGATTCCATCAGGATTCTCCTTGTGTTGTAAAAGTCTTTAAGGCGCTAAACCATTGATAGTTCGCTCGGACTGTGGGCGTGGAGCCGTTGTTTAAGATGCTCTGCCACCCGGATAGCATTGGCAACAATCGTCAGCGTCGGGTTTACCCCAGAATTAGAAGGGAAGAAGCTGCCATCAACGACGTAGAGATTATCAACATCATGGGTGCGGCAGTTGAGATCTAGCACAGAGGTGGCAGGGTCAGTGCCAAACCGACAGGTGCCGCACTGGTGTGCAACAGCAGCGAGGGGCAAAAGGCTGCGGGGATAGAGACCAAAGGAAACCACGTGTTTGGTGGAGCGATCTATGTTTTTAATCACAGAAGTCCAGCGGTGAATGAGGCGATCGCGCGCTTCAATATTGTTCGGCGTATAGTCTAAATGCACTTGACCGTTGACGACGCGTACCCGATTGTTCGCATCAGGAAGATCTTCAGTTTGCAGCCACCATCCCGTTGAATGAGCCGCCACCACATCCAAAATCGTCTCCGGCGTCATTTTGACAAAGGGAGCCAGCAGCGAGGGCGATTCAGCAGGCATCATGCCGCCCTTAACATTACCTGTATTTTGAACCATCCCCATCGGATAGGGAAAGTCTGGTTCACCCCAGTAGAAGTCGTTGAGGCCAATCGTCTTTTGATGCACTGCCGGATTGGGTTCGGTACTCAGCGAGACCATCGCTGTTGCCAGATGCTTCATAAAGTTACGCCCCACCTGATCAGAGCGATTGGCAAGCCCCGTGGGATGCAGGTCATTGGCCGAGCGCAGCAGCAGAGCTGCGGAGTTAATACTGCCGCAGGCTACGACTACGATATCAGCCGAAAAGAGCCGCTGCTCCCCGGCAATCTCGACGCTAATGGCGGTGACTTCTTGGCCTGATTCATTGGTATAAAGTTGCTCAACCTTTGCCCCCGTGAGCAACGTCACGTTGTCGAGGGTTCGGATCGGGCGAATACAGTTCACATCGCTATCGGCTTTGGCATCTACGAGACAGGGATAGCCGTCACAGGTATCGCAGCGGATGCATTGGGAGAGCGTTCGATCGATCTCATTGAGCTTCAGTCCGACGGGTAAATGAAACGGGTAATAGCCCTCAGCGCGGATGCCGTCGGCCATTTTTTGCATCATGGGTTCGTGCCGAGCGGGTGGATAGGGGTAGTCACCACTTGCAGGGGGTTCAGTGGGGTCTTCGCCGCGCTGACCGTGGACATCAAAGAGCTTTTCGGCCTGAGTGTAGAACGGCTCAAAATCACTGTACTTCAGCGGCCAAGCAGGGGAGATGCCGTCTTTATACTGGACCGATTCAAAGTCTCGTTCACGCAGTCGCAATAGGGCCGCGCCGTAGACCTTAGTATTGCCGCCGACCCAGTAGCAGGTTTGAGGGCTAAATTCTTGCCCTTCTTTATCGATCCATTTTTCAGCGTGGGTATAGTAACGACCCTGTTGATAAACTTCGATGGGGTTCCAGTTATCTTTCTCACGGCGAAGGAATTCGCCCCGCTCCAAGATTAAAATGCGCTTGCCCGTGGGTGCGAGCTGATGGGCAAGCGTGCCACCGCCTGCTCCTGTGCCGATGATAATGAGATCGTAGTGCGTATCTGTCATAACTAACTGGGAGAGCTAAATAGCAGAGCATCTATGGAGAATGCGCCGGGACCTAGAATGGCGATCGCGCTTAAAATCAAGATGTACATAAAGGCTTTTTCGTAGCTGGGCGGCTCCCCCTTGCCGTTGGGGCCCTCATATTGACCCTCCGGGATTTGAAACGGATCGGGGGCCACAAAAGGCGAACCATGAGCCATCTCTAAAAACAGGGCGTATACCATTGAGGTGAGGATCGCTAAACTCGCCAGCGGGGTCAATAAACCCAGAATCAGAAAAAATCCTCCTAAAAACATTGAGAGCGCCGACAAGAAGCAAAGTAATACTGGCATCTTAACGGCCTTAGCCCACCGTCGTAGATGCGTAATTTTGGGATAGCCGTGCAGAATAAACAGAACTCCGGTGCTAACTCGCAGAATCAGCAATAGCCAACCCACTAAACCACTTGAGAACCCAAGATAGAGAAAATCGATCAGATTTAAGATGGGCTTGGGTCGGCTCAGTAATAGGCCGCTAGTGAGAATAAAGGTTGCGATCGCATAAATCAGCTTAACAACCATCTTGAATCTCCTTGCTCACGGGTTGAATGCCCTGAGTATTGAGGTCAATCGCGTAGAGAGACGTGCCTGCAGTGATCAAAAGGCGATCGCGATTCACGCCTCCAAAAGTCAGATTGGCACAAATCTCTGGAACTAGAATCTTCCCTAAGATAGAACCTGCGGGCGTGTAAACCTGAACGCTGTCTTTAGAACTTGTAAAAATATGGCCCTGCCAATCCACGCAAAGCCCATCTGGCTGACCGGGATCAACCACCGTAAATACTCGACCGTTAGTGACGGTACGGCCCTCAACCACATCGTAAACCCGAATATCGTGATAGAGTTCAGCGTCTTCATAGGCAGAGGTGTCAGAAACATACAGCAAGCGCTCGTCGGGGCTAAACACTAATCCATTGGGCCGCTCCATCTCTATAATCACGGCCTCAATGTCGCCCGTGGCCGGGTCAAACCGAAAGACAAAGCTACCGGGTTGCTCTTGCTCTCCACCGAGTCCTTCATTGGGCTGCGTGAGGCCGAAGGGGGGATCGGTGAACCAGATGGTGCCATCACTTTTAACCACTAAGTCATTGGGGCTGTTGAGTTGTTTATCCTGGTAGCAATTGACTAAAGTTCGCCACTGATGATCGTGATCTTGGCGGATGATGGCGCGATCTCCGTGGGAGCAACTCACTAGCCGCCCCTCTAAGTCAAGGGCATTGCCGTTCTGATAGCAGGATGGGGTTCGCAGAACGCTGACGCTGTCGTTGCGCCAGCGCAGCAGCCGGTTGCCGCTGACATCGCTCCAGATGACGCTGTCGTTTGCAGGCATATACACCGGGCCTTCAGTGTGCTGAGAGCTGCTGTCAATCTGAATCAGCACCGCTCCTGAATCAATCAGGTCGCCCATGCGTGGGTCGTAAACTTCAATTTTAGTCTTAACAACTTTAGACATTTCTACCTCCAAAGCTGCGAAGGATTCTAAAGATGAACTTAGCTCATTTAAACCCAGCATTAGCCTATTGATTTTTGCCAATACTGCAGCGCCCAACTTTATTGATAGCCTCAATATGGTGGTCCTCCACCTCACCTGTCTGCTTAACATGGGCCAGAGCAACAGCGACATTGATCAAGCCCAGATGAGAAAACGCTTGAGGGAAATTGCCCAGGTACATCCCTGAATCAGGAGCCATCTCTTCGGCAAAAAGCCCTAGCGGACTGATTTTTGCCAGCATTTGCTCAAACCAATCGCGGGCTTCTGCCGTTTGCCCCGCCTGAATCAGGGCATTGATTAGCCAAAACGTACAGAGAATAAAGGTTCCCTCTTCGCCTTCATCGGATGCTGAGCTTTGTTTATAGCGGTAGCACAGGCCATTAGAAACCAGTTGCTCAACTGTGGCTTCTACCGTCGAGATCATTTTGGGATCGCGCCCCTCAATAAACCCCACCGTCGGCAGCAGCAAATTTGAGGCATCCAGCACGTCACTTTCATAGGACTGCTTAAAGGCACCGAGTTTCTCGCTCCAGCCTTTTTCCATTACCTCAGCGTGAATCTGGTCACGGTTTTTGCGCCAGCGAGCAATGTCGCCTGACAGCTTGAGGGACTCCGCTATCT
This sequence comes from Thermosynechococcaceae cyanobacterium, assembly GCA_049683515.1. Classification (GTDB taxonomy): domain Bacteria; phylum Cyanobacteriota; class Cyanobacteriia; order Thermosynechococcales; family Thermosynechococcaceae; genus RCC1774. Next base: position 7,583 of record JBAUJD010000373.1, read on the forward strand.
TGATGCCGCAGTTCAGCGCCGCCCACATCATCACCTTGCCGTAAACGTAGTGCTTCTTCTCGCCTCGAATTTTCCAAATGCCGCTATCGGGTTTGTGCCAGTGCGCCACAACCTAGTCCAGCAGAGGCTAAATGTGAGGCCAAATCTCGGTGGGGTCATACTTATCAATCTTCCAGGCAAAGTGGAGGGCGCTCAGCACTTCGCCGTAAACGTCAAGCTGCACCTGCTGAGCGGCTTGGTTGCCAATGCGGACGGGCCGTGAGTTGCGGTAACCGCTCAGGTGATCCAAAATTTGCTCTATTGTTTGGGCCTTGGAGAATCTGGAGTCTGAGCGAGACGTATTTTTCTTCACGGGTGAAGCTTACTCAACTTTAATTATGCTGGCTAGCTATGTCCCCTCTGTGTCAGATCTATGTCGCTAGGGTATCAAACGGGTTTCCCCGTTAGGTAAATATATGCGGCTGAGCGGCGACCCATTCTTCTTCGTCAAGCTGCACAATCATTAACACTGCGGGTTTTTCTCCAACAGTCCCCGATAGATGTCCTTGATGGCTGTCAGCGTTAGGTCGGGTGTTTTGATCTGCGCCAAAGGAAACCTCTCCGGCTCCCATTTCAACGCGGGTGCCGTCCATCGTTTCTACGAACCAGCAGCCAGAAATGGGCAAAATCCACTGGGGTTTTGGGTTCTCATGCCACTCGCCCACCCAGCCCACGGGTAAAACGGAAAATAAGACCTTGGCAGAGGTAGACAGGAGGCGGTTATTCCACTGCAGTGCAGCGTCACCGCCCATACTC
>JBAUJD010000374.1:0-3112 GCA_049683515.1 Thermosynechococcaceae cyanobacterium
GTCGTCAACGCTAAGGTCTTCAGGTTTTAGGTGCAAAACGTAGGCGAGCTGTTTCTGCAGATAGGTGGTCAGGTGGGCGGCGCGATCGCAAACCGCCATCTCTTTGAGGGTTTCAAATAGTTTCGACTCACGGGGTTCCAATACCCGCACTTGGATCAGATCGCTTAGGAATGCACTGTTAAAGGTTTGCCCCAAGGCTGACCAGCGCGCTGCGATAGCCCCCACCTGAGCCGGTAGAACGGCCTGGTCGCTTTTGATTAATCGCTCTAAAAGCTGCAGCCCTTGAGACACCGAGAGCGAATCAATGCCACTGGCGCTCAAAGTGGCCTGGACCGCATCATTGTGCGCCATGCCGCCCTGCGCCCACGGCCCCCAATTAATACTCAGGGCCGGACGCTGTTGCTGACGCCGGAAAGCGGCTAAGGCATCCATAAAGGCATTGGCGGCGGCGTAGTTGCCCTGACCTGGAGACCCCAGCAGCGAGGCTGCAGACGAAAACAGTACAAAGAAATCGAGGGGCTGATCTTGAGTGAGACAGTGAAGGTTCCAGGCTCCGGTTACCTTGGGAGCCATCACCTGCTGGAATTGTTCCCAGGTTTGCTGCTGCAGAATGCCGTCTTTCAGCACGCCCGCCGCGTGGATGATACCTCGTAGGGGATATTCTGTAGCGTCAATGGCGGCTTGGAGTTTGGAGAGATGGGTGCGATCGCAAATATCAACTTGCACCACTGCAACATCAACACCCTGCTGCTCTATCCCCTGGAGAATTTGAGCCGCCTGTTCAGAAGGTGTATTGCGACCCACTAAAACCAGCGATTTTGCACCCTGAGTCACAAGCCACTGACCCACCTGCAGTCCCAGCGCTCCTAAACCTCCGGTAATGAGATAGGAACCTTCGACGTTACACACGAGGGATTGATGAGGCACCGAAACAGCATCCATCCGCTGGAGGCGAGCCACGTAGCGTTGCTGCTGCCGCCAAACGATCTGCGTCTCGGTCGATTGGCCCAGTTCAGCCAAAATAGCGTCAGGATGATGCCCATCAGTATCGATCAATCCACCCCATAAATGGGGATATTCCAGTGCGAGGACTTTCCCAAGTCCCCAAAGAGAGGATTGGGATAGATTTTGTCCCTCTGATGGATGGGATGGCAGAGAGACGGCCCCCTGGGTCACGAGCCACAGTCGAGGCTGTTGATCCCGCACTGTAGGTAAGGCACTTGCCAGCGTTTGCACGAGATTCAAAACGGCCTGGCAATCTGCAGACTGCGCCAGTGCTTCAGAAATATCCGTTGAGGCCAGATTCCAGGTTTGCACAATACCGGCTAGGGGAGGCTGATGATCCGTAAACAGATCCGCCCAAAGTTTCTCCCAATGGGCAGACTGGCTCGGATCAATGTGCCAGCCCTGATCCTGATGCTGATAGGTGGAGCCAGCAGAGACTCGAATACAGGATTGGCCCTGAGCTTCCAGTCGTTTTGCAAAGGCTTCCCCCAGCCCTTCTTGATCCATCAACAAGACCCATCGCCCTAGAGATAATGCTGCCGAAGTCGCCGGTTCGAGTTGCCAGTCTACTTGATACAAACACTCGTCTAAATCAGATTGATGCAGTTCCTGTTGATGTTTCTCAATAAGCTGATCAACCAGATTGGGCAGTAGGTCTGCTTGATCAGGAGAAAGTGTGATGGATTGCTGCAGGAGTTGGGTCAGGGGCTGGCGATCGCCCTGCTTAATCCACCTCACCACAGCAGTATCCTGTGGGCTAGAGGCTGCTTGCTGAACCTCAGCACTAATCCAGTAGCGCTGGCGTTGCCAGGGATAGGTAGGCAGGGGCAGTCGATGGCGGTGATAGCCCTGCTCAAAACGAGTCCAATTTGGCTCAATGCCCTGGGTATAGAGTGCCCCAAGGCTATGGAGAAGCTGCAGCCAATCGGCTTGCTGGGGGCGCAAACTAGGGAGCCAGACCGCTTCAATATCGGGTAAACAGCGGCGTCCCATGCCGAGCAGGGTGGGTTGTGGCCCCACCTCTAGAAAAGTCTGAACGCCCATCTCGGCCAGCGTCTGCAGGCTGGTCTCAAATCGTACCGGCTCTAGAATATGCTGACACCAATACTCAGGCTGGGTTAGCTCCTCAGAGACAAGTTGCCCCGTGACATTAGAGACTAATGGGAGCTGTGGCAGATGATAGCTCACCTCGGTCGCCACTTGGCGAAAAGCGTCCAAAATGGGAGCCATCAGGGGCGAATGAAAGGCATGGGACACGCGCAGCCAGCGCATCTTAATCCCCTTGGTGGTCAAGTCAGCAACAATGGATGCTATGGTCTGTTGAGGACCAGACACCACCATACTTTCGGGTCCGTTATAGGCGGCAATGACGGCGTCGTAGGGCTGCAAAATCTGCTGAACTTGGGTGACCGTGGCAAAAATCGCCACCATTGCCCCCGTTTGTGGTAGAGCCTGCATCAGTCGGGCGCGGGTGGCAATCAGCTTGAGACCATCTTCTAAGCTAAAGACCCCTGCAATACAGGCGGCGACATATTCGCCAACGCTATGCCCCATAACCACACTGGGCTGAATGCCCCAAGATTGCCAGAGTTTACAGAGGGCATATTCAATGGCAAACAGGGCGGGCTGGGTATAGCCGGTCTGATCTAACGGATCCTGCTTTAGGTCGGGATCCACTGCCGGAGCGACAGGGTAAAGAATGCTGAGCAGGGGTTGTTCGAGGTAGTGAGAGAGGATGCGATCGCACTCTTCTAAAACCTCTCGGAACAACGGCTGGGTTTCATAGAGCTGCCGCCCCATGCCGACGTACTGCGACCCTTGTCCTGTAAATAAAAAGGCGGTCTGGATTGGACCTGCCGTACCGCGAATGGTCGAGGGTTCCGCCGCCAAGTAATCAGTGAGCTGCTGCTCTAGGGCCGGAATCGAATCGGCCACCGCCGCTAGTCGATGTTCTAAATGCGATCGCCCCGTATTCGCTGAATAGCAAAGATCTGCAAGAGGGGGCTGTTCCTTGAGGTGATCCACATAGCGGTGGGCCAACTCACGCAAAGCCGGTTCTGTTTTCGCCGATAGCGTTAATAAATGCCACGGTCGCTCAGGTTGTGAC
>JBAUJD010000375.1:0-3615 GCA_049683515.1 Thermosynechococcaceae cyanobacterium
CCAAGAAGGGTATCAGGTCACAGTGGCCCATGATGGCATGTCGGGCCTCACCTCTGCCCGTGAGCAGCAGCTCGATTTGATTATTCTAGATTGGATGCTGCCTGGCTTCTCTGGCATTGAAGTGTGTCGGCGGCTGCGCTCTACAGGGGACCAAGTGCCGGTCATTTTGCTGACGGCAAAGGATGAAATTCAAGATCGCGTTGAAGGCCTCGATGCGGGGGCCGATGACTATCTTGTCAAGCCGTTTAGCATTGAAGAGCTATTGGCTCGTGTGCGGGCACACCTGCGCCGCACCCAAGAAGACGATCCTGATGAGCTACAGTTTTCAGATTTAACCCTTAATCAGCGCACCCGCGAAATTTTTAGGGGCGATCGCGCCATTGAGTTAACGGCGAAAGAATTTGACCTATTAGTCTATCTCATGCGACACCCCCGGCAAGTGTTGACGCGCGATCTCATCCTAGAAGAGGTCTGGGGTTACGATTTCATGGGTGACTCCAACATTATCGAAGTCTACATTCGCTATCTGCGTCTCAAGCTTGAAGAAAACCAAGAAAAACGAATCATTCAGACCGTACGGGGCGTCGGCTACGTGCTTAGGGAATGACAAGAAAGGCTGGTCTAACTCAACCGGGTATTGCTATATTTTGCCTAAAGCTTCACCCGTTTCCAATCTTGAATTGCCCCAAATTGGTAGCGTCGAGGCCAATTGATATTGGGCAGCAGATCAGACAAGCTTGAGATATCATCAGGGACATAAATACCTGACGTTACCCCTGGATACACTGTGGTGTCATAGTCTCGGTCCGGTAAGTTTAAATAGTTGACATTACGGTTAGTCGCAGCATTTTTAGTACTCAGGATCGCCTCTACCCAAGCAACACCCTCGAAGTTTGTATTTTTGCCCCCTGGGCAGCCCGGTCCTGAAGTGAGTAGCCTCATTTCATCCGACCAGGACCACAGAAATGCATTTTGGATACAGCTTCGATCATATAGATTAACCCGCTGATTTTCCCGAATCAGAATGCGTAAATCACCCACCCTCGGAGGAATGCCATCCGTACGAACGTTGAGGATTTTGGCATTATTACGCAGCGTTACAGTCGTTGGATCGAGGCTAGCGTCAGGGATATCAACAAACTCAATGTGAACCGGCCCCCCAGTCGTATCGACCGTGAGTACATCATTATTAACTAGATTAATGCGCTCTACCCGATAAAGCGTTGGCACAATTCCACCGGTTCCAGCAAGCGTTCGACTGATTGTGATTGCCCCCTCATTGTTCTCCGATATAGCGGTATTCGCAGGAACCCAAGGGACGAGATAACAGGAAGAGAGCTTTCCTGAAATGGTATCCCCTAGTGCTCCATCACTGGTATTAGAGGACCAAACAGCACCTCGATAATTGGGACGTACTGCCTCGGCTAACGTTGCATAGCTCGTTAACGAAGGATTTGCTGAACTCTGGGGCGGGTAATATACATTGCCGTTATACCCTAGAATCTCCCTTCCTCTCAGAGCAAGTACACCGGGTCTATTCACGTTACTTCCTCGGGACGGATCAACAATCACGACCCCCGGAAAATCCTTCAAGTCTGCTTTGATGGAGAACGTAACCTCGACTGCTGAAGATTGATTATCAAGAACACTCTCAACCAGCAACGTACCCGTCTGCTTATTCGGATCATAGCGGTAGGCTCTCAGATTAAATTGGCCTGCGCCGATAGTGCCAGAAAGACTGACATTCGGGTTTGTCCAGCCCTTATGCCGATAACAAGATTGGCTATTGGGATTATAGGTCGTCCACTGATCGACCTGTGCGGCTTCTTCGTCGCCACTATTGAGAATACCGTCAGGCCCCAGATACGTTGTGCCGGTTTCGGGATTGATAGTGTCGTAGTTACGGGTTAACAGGACTGCATTGTGGGCTTGGGTCAACTGGGCCAAAAGTCTGGCAATACCGCCCTCTGTGGCAGCGAAGTTGTTGCCGACCTCTCGGCGCTGTACCGCCGTGTTGCGACCGCCTTGGGCCACCATAATTGTCGTGACGGCTAGGGTAAGCATCACCAACCCTAACCCCATCGCTAAAGGCAGTGCAAAACCACTTTGCGGCCTCAAATGATGTTTGAGAACATTCTTTCGATAACTCTGAAAGTTTGTGTAGGTCAGAGTATCCACTGTCCATTCTCCCTTAACTCATTTACCTCTTGAAACCTTTGGTTAGTCTCAACCAAAGCCACTGGCACCACCGGCACCACAGCCTCAACCTCAACAGTCGTAACCCCAGCAACGATTTGCATTCATCCTATATCTGTCCCAGCGTATTAGTCCGGCTGCAGCCCTAAGCTAAGTGCAAGGACAGCTAGTAGCTAGTAGGGTGAGCAGTGCTCACCATGCCTATCAGGGCTGTTTCAAAGTCATGAGAGAAGACCTGGAACTTCGATTATTGCGTACTGAGCAATCTGACAACTTAATCGCCCTCAACGAGCTACCAATGCTTTTGAATAACCTCTGGCGAACTTGAAACAGCCCTGCCATACCTATATCTTGAATTATTTACGGCACTGTCTCACCGCTAGGCGTAATGTGCTTGTAATAGCCTCCTAGAACGCTCCATTTCATTGTGGGTTTTACCTTTTCTAGATAAGCGGCCCATTCTTGCTTAGCTTTGCCGGTTTTGCCTTCGGCCTCCCACCATTGATTTGCTTTGCTCTCTCGAACTTCAAAGCCTAGCCCTGTATTGCCCATCATTTTCGCCAAAACAACGTTGGCAGCCCAAGCGCGATCTGGAATATCTAAGAGCTGAACTAATGCATCTAAAACTTTTGGATCATTAGTATTCGACAGCCAATAAATTTTGGATGAGTTAAGAATAAAAACTCTGAGACTATAATCATAATCAAAGAAATCAAACAGATCTCTTGTCTCGTTTGGTTTTAATATTAATTCTGCTCCCAAAGAAGGCTTAGGCGGAGGCGGAGGTGGTTTATCGATTGAATAACTTTGCCTGAAATATCCATTTCCACGCTTACTTATCTCAACCCACTTGATCTCAAATTTTAATTGACTATCATATATGCCTTCCAGTAAAAATTGCCAGTTATTTCTTTGTTGAATATCAACGCTAGCTAGGAGTGCCGGGGGACTAGTTAAGCTATTTGATGGAAATGAGCTAAGGATAAAAAACATCACATTTTCGTATCATCTACTAAGAATAAATAACTTTCTCATACAAGACCAATAGGTAAGCTAACGGTTGAAGAAACTAATTTTAGATCATTCCCTGAACAGGTTACTGATGGATGTGAATAGCTCGCCTTGGCCGTTGTGGTGTAATACCTATAAAGTTCTTCATATTTTTGCCGCCTAGTTTTTCCTTTATTTTCACCTGAGTCATATTTACTAATTAAAATATCATTAATTATGGCACTTAACTGTTTAGAATCTTTTTCCCAATTAGGTGCTTTTTTATATAGATTATGATAGTAAATACTAAGTCTAGAACTAGGAGTCTTCTTATATGTAGCAGAGTCGTAGGGTGAGCACTGTTCACCATGCCTGTATTTTGAGTGACTTACGGCACTGTCTCACCGCTAGGCGTAATGTGCTTGTAAT
>JBAUJD010000376.1:0-4681 GCA_049683515.1 Thermosynechococcaceae cyanobacterium
CTTTAACTGCATCACCCAGCGCAAGAATCCGATCTACCTCACAGCCTTTAGCGGACGCCCGCCGAAGGAGGATGCCATGATGGCGATCGCCCTCAACCGCATCTACACCCCAATTCTGCGCCAGCAAGTCACCGAGATTGTGGACTTCTTTTTACCGATGGAAGCCCTGAGCTACAAAGCGGCCATTATTTCCATCCAGAAATCCTATCCCGGACAGGCTCGTCGAGCAGCCTTGGCCTTCTGGAGCGCCCTACCCCAGTTTTCATACACCAAATTTGTAATCGTGGTGGATGAAAGCATCAATATTCGAGATCCTCGCGCTGTGGTTTGGGCCGTTAGCTCCCAGGTCGATCCAGCCCGCGATGTGTTTATCCTGCCGGACAATCCCTTTGACAGTCTTGACTTTGCCACTGCTCAGCCGGGGTTAGGGGGCAAAATGGGCATTGATGCCACCACCAAGATCTATCCAGAGACCAACCGCGAGTGGAGCGAACCACTAACGCCTGACCCAGATACCGCCGCCCTGGTAGATAGACGCTGGGCCGAATATGGTCTTACGGATCTGCAGCTTGCGGACGTAGATCCCAATCTGTTTGGTTACGACATGAAGTAACCGTGGTGGAGCCTTAAGAGACAGCCTATTGTCAATGGCTATGGCACAATCTCTAGCAACCTATCTCTTCTACAGCCGTGTTATTTGACACCTACGATCCAGAGCAATTTTATGACGAGTATTTTGCGGCCCCGGGTCAACCTCGTGATGAGGTTGCAGCGCTGGTGCAACAACTACAGCAATTACCAGCGAATGCTCTATCCCAGGCCAATCTAAATGCTCAGAGAGTCCTCAGAGACCTAGGCGCAACGTTTACCCTAGACGGTCAACCGCGCGTCTTCCCCTTTGATGTCATCCCCCGCATCATCTCGGCTGCAGAGTGGCAGCAGGTTGCCGAAGGCTTAAAACAGCGAGTCATGGCGCTCAATCTGTTCTGTGCCGATGTCTACGGTAAGCAACAGATCATTACCGACGGTAAGATTCCGAGAGATGTGGTGGAATCGGCAGAACGGTTCTTGCCCGACTGCATGGGAATGACGCCAAGCAAAGGGGTCTGGTGTCATATTAGCGGGATTGATTTGATTCGCGATCGCAACGGCACTTGGCACGTTCTCGAAGACAACCTGCGCGTCCCCTCCGGCATTGCCTATGTCATGAAAAATCGAGAGGCGCTTCAACAAGTCCTTCCGCTTACCAAACCCCTATCCATTGAACCCATTGCAGATTATCCACAGCAGCTTCACTCAACACTGCTGAATCTTTCCTCAGATCGCAACACCAAACCCCAGATCGCTGTACTCACCCCTGGCCCCATTGAATCCGCCTACTTTGAACATGCCTTCTTAGCCGCACAAATGGGAGTAGCCCTGGTCGAACCCCAAGATCTCGTGATTACGGATGGCTACCTCCAGCGCAGGACGGCAACCGGACTGCAGCACATCGACATTCTTTACCGACGGCGCAACGCCGACTTCTTTACCCCTCTGAGCTTTGGCACTCACCATCGCTCCGGCCTAGAAGCCATTGTTGAACTATGCCAGCAGGGCCGGTTAACCGTAGCCAACGCCTTTGGAACTGGTGTCGCCGACGATAAAGTGATCTACGCCTATGTCCCCGAAATGATTCGCTACTATCTCAACGAAGAGGCCAAACTCCCCAACGTGCCTAGCTATTTATGCTGGCGAGCATCGGATCGCAAATACGTCCTTGAGCATTTAGACCAACTGGTCGTAAAACCCGCTGGCGGAGAGGGAGGCAAAGGACTGCTGATTGGCCCCCACGCCAGCGCCGCAGAACGCCAAAACTTTGCCCAGCAAATTAAAGCTCACCCCAGAGCCTATATTGCTCAGCCGACAATTGCTTTATCCAGAATTCCCACCCTCATTCATAATGACCTAGAAGGCCGACATGTTGATCTACGCCCCTACGTTCTGCATCGCGGAGATGACCTTTACGTCCATCCCGGCGGCTTAACGCGAGTGGCCCTTCAGAAGGGTTCCTTGGTGGTTAATTCCACTCAAGGGGGCGGCAGCAAAGACACTTGGATCCTCTCAAATTAAATAGGCAGAAATCGCACCCTAACACTTTCCAAAATCCAGAGTCTTAGGCTTTCCTCAAATATTAAGAAAATATATTCATTGAGCAGAGAATAAGCTAAGTAAGTCTGATGATTTTGCCATCAGGCATTGCTAACTAACTCTTTAGAGATAAATATTCCAAAGTTCTCATCTCCCAAGTCTTTGTTATCGATGCTTGACATAGCCTTAAAACGTCATTAACTTGCAACCGCGCTTCGATCATCTGTGCTATATCTGAAACAGTAAAATCTGATACATTCCTAAAATTCCTGGATATTCATAAACGCAAACCAGTAATGCCCTGTCCTGGAAGATAGCAATATTGAACACACTGCATAACTTGCCTGTACAAGCTGCAAAACTACCTTAAATAAGTCGCACCCATCGGGCTGTTGTTTATTTAACGATTCTCTCTAACCTATCCGCTGATATTCGCTTCTGTCTCATTCGGTTAGAGTTCGCTTTAGTTAACCTTTCAGGCCTATCGCCTTAATTTTTACTGACCTTATTAAGTCATTAGATCAATAGTGAGTCGCCATGAGAATCTTTAATCACGACATCATGAACTGCACCCATCAGCAGGTGATCGGCAATCACCTCTACTCAGGGCGAGTATTGGGTCTCACTGAACCCAAGGACATGGTGCAGCTACACCCTGCGCTGCGGTCAGAATGGCAAGCAGTTATAGAGCACTACGATCGCATCGGTCTTCGTCATAGCCAAAACGTTATTTGGGATATCTCATCTGCTGTCCGGCTGGCCCATCCCCAGATTGAATCTTCTGTTTTCTACTTTGGTGATTCTGAAAATCCTATAAGCTTTAGGAGTCAACAATTCCGCTACCAAGATCAGCGCTGGCACGATGTTGTTCAGTATATGAACAACAAAAACAACTTCATGGAGCTGGCGCATCAGCTTGGGGTCACCGTGCCTAAAACGTTGTGCTTTAGTCAGAAAGCAGACGTGAGATTGAACTCACAGATTCCATATCCTTGCTATGTCAAACCCTCTGTTTCTGTCGATGGCATGGGGATTGTCCGCTGTGCGGATCAACAGCAGCTTTTGCTGGCTTTGTATGACATGCCAGAAAATACTCCCTTTCAGCTTCAAGAAGAAGTGTTGGCTGCTTCGTTTCTTAACCTCCAGTATCGAATCGCTGAAAATGGCTTAGAACGCCATGCCGCCACCGAGCAGATTTTAGATGGCTGCTCCCATAGCGGCAACCGCTATCCCACCGAATACCAGCCTTGGGATTTAGTGGATCCAATGGCTCAGTGGATGCTGGAGCAGGGTATGAAAGATATTTTTGCCTTTGACGTGGCTGTTGTCTTCAGCTCCAGTGGACCTCGCTACTACGCCATTGAGTGTAATCCTCGGTATAACGGCGCATCCTATCCCACCGGCGTTGCCTTTAAGCTCGGCATCAAGAGTTGGATTTGCGAAACGTTTACCACTCCGTTCCATTCTTTGAGCGATTTTGACCTCAGCGGCATTGAGTTTGATGCAAAAACTGGGGTTGGCGTCATCTTAATCAATTGGGGCAGTATTCATACAGGTAAAGTGGTTTGTCTATTGGCTGGCTCTCATGCTCAGCAAGATCGGCTCCGAATCATTCTCAAGCAGCGCTTAAACTCTGAGGCCCAGATTAATGTATTAATGCCGTCTTTTCATTCCCTTGAATCGGTTTAGATCTGACGTTGGGGCACCCAGATGAGTCAATTGCGATAGACAGGGGCAAGCCAGAGATAACGTCATCCTATCTAGATATACAGGTGGTATTGGCTGAGTCACTGGTTTAAGATAGACCCTTGCATCCCTTGCTCTCTGCTCTGGTCTTTACATAATGTCAAATTCCTATTCCTTGATGATTCATGGTGGGGCCGGTGCGCTGCAGCATATCAAGCAGGAGGGAACTGATTCCATATTCAAGAACAGTATCCACAGCATTTTAGAGAAGGGTCGCCACATTCTTGAGAGCGGTGGAACAGCAATAGATGCAGTTGAATATTGCGCAGCCCTGTTAGAAGATGACCCTCTTTATAATGCAGGCCGAGGCTCCGTTCTCAATGAGTATGGCGAAGTTGAGATGGATGCAGCTATCATGAATGGCCTTGATGTATCTGCCGGGGCGGTGGCTGGCGTCAAAGGCATTAAAAATCCGATTTCTTTAGCGCGTCAGGTTTTAGACCACAGTGAGCATGTCATGCTGGCAGGGCATGGAGCCATGAAATTTGCTGAATTTCACAACGTCAAGTTTTGGCCTGACCATTATTTCATCACAGAGGCTCGAATCCAGCAGCTCCAGGAGGCCCAGCAAGCAGGAAAAATGATGCTTGATCATGAAGATACTGAAGAACCACAGGAAAAGTTTGGCACGATTGGGGTAGTCGCCCGAGATCTAGACGGCAATTTAGCGGCAGGTACTTCAACCGGGGGCATCGTCAATAAGCGATGGGGCCGTGTTGGAGATACGCCCATTATTGGGGCTGGTGTGTACGCCGATAATGAGACCTGTGCGGTCTCAGCGACGGGGTATGGAGAGCAGTTTCTA
>JBAUJD010000377.1:0-3907 GCA_049683515.1 Thermosynechococcaceae cyanobacterium
GCACAGGGATGGTCAGTACACCAAACTCAAATTCTTTGTAAGCGTTATTGAGCACCGTTAACGTTTGGGGCGGGTCAGGAGCCTGCGTGAGCGTGATCTTCTGTTTGGACAGACCCGTTTTGTCAGGGTTGGTCGGTTTGGGGATGTCTGCTCCATAAAAACGCAACAATGCACCACGATATTTGTCGCCGGGTCCCATCAGCCAAATCATGGCCTCTTGATTTTGAAAGACGGCGTTGCAAAATTCACCTGCTGGCGCATTTTCCGGGTGGAAGAAATCCCATTTACCCTTCAGCATTTCTGCGAACTTTGGGTCGCTTTTTAACTTATCTTTTGCCAAAGTAAGATTCTCATCTTCAGGGAAACAGGAGTAGGCTTTGCCGACGAGCATTTCTTTCATATCTGAGGGGCAATGGGTCTGAGCAGACGCCCATGATGGATAATGCGTCACAGCAACCACTCCGGCAAGGCTCAGAAAAATTTTGATTCCTGTTTTTGAGACCATTTAAGATTCCTTACAACAAATAAACGGAATGATGAATCTGACTCTTTTCACTGCGGCGATGATTCGATGTGGGCTGATGACAACCCCTATAGTGCGGTAAGCGGGGTCACGGTGGACTTGAGAGATCGTGCCATTGATTTCTCTCAGGTGTTCGGTAGTCAATATTTCAGCACTCTGCTTGATAAATTCAGACGTTGACAACCCAGACTGCTCTAGATGCGAATCGCGACCTTCCCCTGTACTTGCCTTGTCTCAACATAATCGATTGCCGCCGCGACTTCGCTGAGCGGATAGGTTCGATCTACTACAGGAATAATTTTTCCCGATTCAATCATATCTCGCAAAATGACGAGATCCGCTGGGTTTGGTTTCTGGGCCAGAAATTTTACGTTTCGTTTCTTAATCTTGCCCATAATCGGGCCAAATAGCATCACTTGAAAAATCCGCGCCGTTTCCCCACCAATCATCACATAGGTTCCTTGGGGCTTGAGCCGGGGCAGAAAGGCCAGCACTGAACGGTAGGCCGCTGCATCCAAAATCAGGTCGTAGCGCTCACCCGTTTTAGTACAGTCGGTTTGGGTGTAGTCAATAATGTGGTCGGCACCGAGAGATCGCACCATCGCCATCTTTTCAGTCCGACAAACTGCCGTCACCTCTGCCCCAAAAGCCTTGGCAATTTGCACCGCAAAGGAACCCACGCCACCAGACGCCCCATTGATCAAGACCCGCTGCCCTGCTTGAACCTGTCCCACATCTCGCAGCGCTTGCAACGCCGTCATTGCCGATACCGGCACCGTTGCCGCTGCCTCAAAACTCACATTCCTGGGCTTAATCGCCAGCGCAACTTCCGGCACCGCAACGTACTCGGCAAACGCCCCAAAGCCACATTCTGACAAATCGCCAAAGACATCATCACCGGGCTGAAACTGTTTGACGGCAGAGCCTACCGCCTCTACGATTCCCGCCATGTCAGTCCCGATTGTCGTAATCTTCGGCTGACGCAGTCCTCCAAAAATCAATCGAACGAGGAACGGTGTCCCGCGCATCAAATGCCAATCGCCTGCATGCACCCCCGCCGCCCGAACCTTCACCAGCACCTCATTTGCCTTCGGGGCGGGCAGCGCAACTTCTGCAATAGACAAAACCTCTGATGGCCCGTATTCCGTCTGAACGATTGCTTGCATGACACCACCGCCTTATCACGACTTACATCGTAAGCTTAACATACACCGTAAGTCTGTCAAGATGACTGTGGCTTTCGCACAGGGCGTATGTTTAGATAGCTGATTGACAGTAAGAGGTAATGAACCGTAAGCAAAAAACTGATCGAACGACTCCTTTGAGTCGCGCTGCGGTGTTGAGATCGGCGCTGCATTTGGCCGATCTCGATGGGCTTGGGTCGCTATCGATGCGGAATCTGGCGCAGGCACTCGGTGTCAAGGCGATGTCGCTGTACAACCATGTGGCGAATAAAGACGACATCATTGATGGAATTGTTGACCTGGTCGTCAGTGAAATCGCGCTACCTGAAGTGGGGGCTGATTGGCAAGCTGCGATGCGACAGCGATCGCTATCGGCCCATGAGGTCTTGCTCAAGCATCCTTGGGCGACGATGCCGTTAGTCTCACGGGTGAATGTGGGTCCGGCGATGTTGCGCTACATTGATGCGACCTTGGGCTGTCTGCGAGGGGCAGGGTTTTCTTGGGAGATGGCCGATCATGCTTGGAATGCCATCGATAGTCATGTGTATGGATTTACGCTACAGGAGCTGAATTTTCCATTTGCCGCAGAGGAATATGCGACAGCCGCCCAAGCATTTATCCCGATGATTCCACCGGAGAAATATCCCTATATGCATGACTTAAGCCAAGAGGTAATTGCGCGGCGGTATGACGGGCTGCATGATTTTGAATTTGGGTTAGAGCTAATTTTGACCGGACTCGATCAATTGCGCGAACGAGGTTAGTTTGTTGTTGCAGCGCAATCAATACGTCTGCCTTGTCAGGGTAAATGCAGACAAATCGGACCTCAGTTCTTGTTTCTATGTCGCTTGTTCCCACTCCAGAAATATCTGTGAAAGCGCCATAATGGACTTCTGCTCTTCAACTCACTTATAGGACTATGACGTTCATGTCTTATCAGCTTCAAATTAATTATCCTGAAACGTTGCCAGACATCTTGCAACAGACGCCGACCCAGTTTGAAGAAGAAGCCAGATGGGCAATGGCAGCAAAGCTCTATGAGATGAAGAAAATTTCTTCAGGGATGGCGGCTGATTTAGTGAGATGCGATCGCGTCAGCTTTTTGATCAATCTACATCGCTACAATGTGCCCGTCTTGGATCTCGACGAATCTGAACTCTTGTCTGACATTGCCAATGCCTGATGTCAAAAGAATTGTGACTAATGCAAGCCTGCTGATGCAGTCTCAAGGCATTCATCTAAGCTCCGCCTTAATCGCAGCAGTTCTAAAGCAGGCTGAGGTTTGACTACTCCTCACGACTTGGAAGGTTATCTTGAAAGCCTTGCCACATAGGGCTTTTAAAACATAGTCACTTTCGCACTTTCGACGAGAATACTGGGTTTCAGCCCTGTGATTGAGTGCTAGCTTTCCAAGTCGTGTACTCCTCGCGTTGAAGCAGTGTCGATGTCGAGAGAAGCTTTGAAGATGGCGGGCCATGCCCGCCCTACAGAACTTTTTCTCCAGTATTCCAAAAGACATTCAAAAGGTAATTGAGTCTAGGAGCTTATCGGAAATTCTGGATAGAATTGATACCCTTTTCCCTTTAAGTGCTAGCCTAACTGCAGTTAAAAATTTTAATAATTCAGAATCAGCAGTCATCATTCCTGACACTACCATCAGGCATAGTGGTATTGCAGAGAATACAGGATCTACACATCTCGTCAATACTACTGGGCAAAATTTGGACGCCTTTGAAGTTGGCGTTGGAGAGATCAGCCTCGATAATCGTAGTTTCGATCAGGTAAGCATTGCTGAGAATACCATTGGTCAAGTCAACGCCCTCGAGACAAGTCTGATCCATCATGGCTCCACTCAAGTCGGTAGCAACAAGACATGCCCGCTCAAGCCAGACTTGGGACATTATGGCTTGAGTCAAAATAGCGCTTCTCAGATTGGCGTTGCCCATTCTGGCATTCGACAGATTGATCTTACTAGAATCGGCACCTTGGAAGCTGACCTCGGTCAAGTCGGAATCCACCAGGATAGCTTCTCTCAGACTAGCGCCTTCAAGATTGGCACCTACCAAACGAACGCCTCTCATCCTCGCTCCATCCAAATTGATACCCTGCAGGTTGGCTCTGTTCAGACGAGCGACAACTTCCAGGTGAATTCTACTGAAGTCTCTTTCTCCAGCAGCATATCGCTCCAACAATTCCTCAG
>JBAUJD010000378.1:0-2281 GCA_049683515.1 Thermosynechococcaceae cyanobacterium
GAGGGCGCACCGCAGTTGAGCATCACTAAAAACGATAAATCCCTCAAAAGTATTCCCGCCAAACTCAAAAAGAACCCTGATATCAAGCAGCTCCAAGAGCGCAAGCGCGATCTCACCCGCCAAGCCAGCCGGATGCGCCAGTCCCTAGAACAGGCCATGTGTCGCGGCGACGAGTTTACAGGTGCTGAACTCAAGCAGCTCTTAACCCATCCGATCCTGCGCCCCATTCTGCAGCGATTGGTCTTTACCGATGGAGACACCTATGGATACCCCACGGGCCAGGATCTTTACAGCCATGATGGCTGCACCACTCCAATTTCCACCCAAATGCGCCTGCGGATTGCCCACCCCATCGATCTTACCGCTAGCAAAACCTGGCACCTGTGGCAGCAGTATTGCTTCACCCAAGAGCAAGTACAGCCCTTTAAGCAAATCTTTCGAGAGCTGTATGTACCCACCGTTGCCGAGCAGCAGGGCAACGGGGACGGCTCTGGTCGCTATGCGGGGCACCAAGTTAATCCCCGGCAGGCTCTCGCGCTATTGGGCAAACGCGGCTGGGTCACCCATCCCGAAGAAGGGGTGCGGCGCACCTTCCATGACGAGAACTTAATGGTATGGGTTAACTCTGAAGAGGGCTGGTACACCCCCACCGAAGTAGAAGGCTTTACCCTCGATCAGATTTGCTTTGCAGATCGTCAATCTCACAAAACCCTGAAGTTAGAAGCCGTTCCGCCCAGAATCTTTAGCGAAGTGATGCGCGATCTTGATCTGGTGGTGAGCGTGGCCCATCAAGGCGGCGTTGATCCAGAAGCCAGTGCCTCCACGGTGGAGATGCGGGCCGCGTTACTGCGAGAAACCAGTCGTTTGCTCAAAATAGAAAACATTCGTCTCCAGGAACCCCATGCCCTGATTAAAGGACAGCTCGGCAACTATTCTCTTCACTTGGGCAGTGCCACCGTTCATCGCCAACCCGGAGGCGCGCTGTGTATCGTGCCGGTTCACAGTCAGCACCGAGGCCGGTTATTTTTGCCCTTTGTAGACGATGATCCCAAAACGGCAGAGGTCATTTCTAAAGCGCTGCTGCTGGCGAAAGATCATGCGATTCAAGACCCGACTATTTTGGAACAATTGCTATAGCTGTTTAATCGCTAACCGTTGCTCCAGCAGTTGCTTGCTTTCAACGGCAGTGTGGCCTGCAGTGTCAATGACGATGGGGTTGCGATCCCAAAGGTGGTATTCGCGCTGCAGAACATCATTCCAGGTGGGTAACCTCAGCCCTGGCACTTGAGATTGACGAGATTCCACTCGGCTGCGATGTTCAATCTGATCAGAGCAGATGACTTCGATTTCCCGACAGTCTACGCCAGCCCCTTGGGCGACACCACGCCAAGCTTGGCGAGTAATTTTAAGCGGGTTCACCGAGTCTGCAACAACATCTATGCCCAGCTTCAGATTATCGACGGCCAACCTGTAGGCCAGCTCATAGCCCTCGGGACCAACCGTTGTCATCCCAGAGTTCCGCAGGGCTTGTTCAATCGTGTCGACTCTTAAATAGGTTGCCTTCAAAACTTGAGCTAAATGTGAGGCTAACTCAGACTTACCTGTACCCGGAAAACCACCAAATATATACAGCATAAAACTTCAAGAATTTTGGTTCAAGATTTTGCATTAACACTTTGATATAGAATCAAAATTTAAGGCATTGTTCAAGATAACTTGAAAATATGATCACCCATATAAGTTGAGATTTTGTGATGACTCAAGCATCTAGTTCCATGCCTCCTGATCCGCAGAAGAAGAGTGGAGTTCCTGTCATTGTCTGGATTCTCGGTGGTTGTACAGGCAGACCCCAAGAAAAGTACCATTGCGACGGCAACCCCTATCAAGCCTAATTTGAAAAGCTATACTGGCTTTGTCTTTCTGCTAAACCCCACCGGAGATGAAGTCGTTACCGGCGTCTGTGAGACGGATAGACCTTCGCCAACCCCACCGACTCCACCCTCAGCGCCTAGCGCTGCCTCTGAGCCGGTACAGTGCCCCCTCGGCTCTTCACTGGTGAACTAGGGGACCGGGGAGGTATCGTTTGCAGCTTGTTAAAACAACAACCGCATTGAGGACTGATGCTGCTTAATCGCAGCCACAAGTTCGCTGGGATGATCAATCACAATATCTGGCTGCTGTTTTTCTAGAACCGCTCGACTATTAAATCCCCAGCTCACGGCAATGGTTCTCAGTTGAACCTGCTGCGCGGCTTCTACATCCCTCGTTTCGTCGCCAATAT
>JBAUJD010000379.1:0-5352 GCA_049683515.1 Thermosynechococcaceae cyanobacterium
AAAATAATTATCATTGGCATCACCGATCAGGTTATCGTCACCCCGTCCCGTAATAATCCGCTCAAAACCGTTAAAGAACTGACCGCCAACATTGAGATCTCCGACTAAGCCTCGACCCACAAAAACCGTTAAACGTCTGTTATCAGTCGGTGTAAAACGAATGGTGTCTGTTCCAGAGCCACCCTCAAACCGGTCCACACCCTCAAAATTGTTAACGATGATCAGATCATCACCCTCTCCTCCAATGAGGGTGTCATCCCCTGCACCGTTGTACAGCGTATCGTTGCCGCTACTGCCATCAAGATAATTATCCGTAGCATCACCGATCAGGTTGTCGTTACCCCGTCCCGTAATAATCCGCTCAAAGCCTTTAAAGAACTGACCGCCAACATTAAGATCCCCGACTAAGCCTCGACCCACAAAAACTGTTAAACGTCTTGGATCATTGGGAGCAAGCAGCAGGGTATCCGTCCCGGCTCCACCATCAAGTTGATCGACGCCATCAAAATCATTAACGATGATCAAATCGTCGCCAGCACCACCCTCAAGGCTGTCATCCCCGGCACCGCCCTGGAGCG
This sequence comes from Thermosynechococcaceae cyanobacterium, assembly GCA_049683515.1. Taxonomy (GTDB): domain Bacteria; phylum Cyanobacteriota; class Cyanobacteriia; order Thermosynechococcales; family Thermosynechococcaceae; genus RCC1774. Next base: position 579 of record JBAUJD010000379.1, read on the forward strand.
TATCATTTCCGGCTAATCCCAAAAGGGTATCGTTACCGGTCGATCCGGTTAAAAGATCAGGGCCAGGGGTTCCTGTGATGATGCCGGGTGCATCAAAATCGCTAGCCGCCAAATATCCCCAGGTATAGGCCGTGGGAGCAATGGATTCATGGATCGTAAATTCGGTACTTTGGAAGTTCCAATAGTTATCAAAATACGCTTCCGCCGTGGGCCATAATACCGGATCAGGCGAAGTACTCCCACGGAACAAGTTGGTCTGAAACTCACTGAACTGGAAATTAAGATCGATGGGGCCATAGGAGGTAATACCTGCCGGTGCCTCCTGTCCCGTGACACGGGTATCGATTACAAACGGATTTTTAGACTCGCGATCAGCGAGGCCCACTTTTTTCAAACCCGTTGTAAACACAGCGTTCGAAGGATTAGCCCCTGCTGAAAATTGGCTCGCCAATACCGCACTATTTAGATAGTTCTGCTTGCCTGTAACCGTGTAGGCCTGCAACAGGGCATCAACTTGAGGCGTTGCAAGTTGAGCACTCCCCAAAGGCGTAAAAGATCTGTTTTTTGTCCAGCCAAAGGCTGTGCCGTTCACCGCTGGCCCTTCGACTCCGTTGAAGGTAATGTTGCCACCGTTTTGAACCGCGAGACTGTTTTCGGCTGCTCGGACAATGGCTGCAGTGGTGTTGCCTCGGATGGTGGCGTTCGTTAAATTCTCTGGCGCACGGGCATAGAGAGCTGCAGCCTGCTGTTGATCATGTTTGTTAAACTCAAATACATCGGCACAGGCTTGACCCGGACCACATTGCTCACCGGAGAACACCGTATCACCTATGAAGATATTGTTCCACTGGGTGTCTTCGGTGAGGAGGTAAAGCTCTAGGGCAGCGAGATTCCGCTCATCTCGAATCTCATTGAGGTCGTATTTAGGGTCAGTGGGTGTTTCTGCCTCTGCCCAGTTCATGGCCCGGATGGCACTTTCTTGGTACACCGCCGCGAGATTGGTATCATAATTCCTTAAGACTCTTGCAGCCCGAGCGGCCACTCCGGCATAGATATAGCTAGACCAAGGATCTGCCGCATAGGCAAATACGTTTAATGATTCCTGCCAACTGGTCTCTCCCGCCCTGGGAGATTCAGCCGATTCAATCCCGCCTCGGACGCCCCCATCTTCGTTCTGTAAACGGCGGAAGAAATCTAGACTCCAAAGAGACTCATCTAAAATATCGGGGATGCCATTGTCGGGATTGGCTGCATTCAAGCTCTCCGCCGTCGCAAAGCTATCCGTGGTTTCAGGAATATTAAGATCAATATTTTCAAAGTAATCTGGGAAAACTTCCAAAAGCTCTAGATGCTGGCGAGTTCCCCCTAGATGCTGAATGCGACGGTCCCAGTCGCCTGCATCTTTGTACCCACCCCAGGCATTTTCAAGGGGCGTGATCTGCTGCGCTAATTCATCGGCGGTCACGTTACTATTTCCGTCTTGGTCAAAGGGAGCCGAATAGTTGGCAAAGGCAGTACCAAAGCCAATCTGACCAAACTGACCTTCGGTGGTGTCGATAAGTTGTACCGCCTCTACAGAAGTGGTCTGGCCGTTGATGGTCACGGTCCGTGCATCGGTGGCAAACACTCTGACGCCATCGTCGGGGTGAAAAGACCGCTGGTATTCGGTATCAGAATATGGCCCCCCTATCGCAGTGCCGCTCCGCTGGTTATAGAGTCCCTGCATCGAGACTTGAAAGGCACGTTCCCAAGTGTTTTCTGCGATTTCAAAATCGAAGGAGCTGCCCACCCCTTCCACTTCAATTACATATTCACCGGGCGTGTTGAAGTCGCTGAAGTCTAACTGATAGACATCGGTGCCAGCATAATTCTGGAATCCATCTCGGACATCTTCATCTGCAGTGGTAGCGAGAGAGAGCTGGGTCTGGCGAACAATGCTGGGGTCTTCCACTCGCTCTCCTGTGGCAGCATCAACAATCCAAAACCGGAGACCTTCACGGAAGTTGGTGGGTGGGGCAACCTGATTGCCGTTTTGATCGGTGCCGAGCCATTGGGATAGAAAAGCGACTTTCGGATCACCGGGATCAAAGCCAAGCTGTGAGACATGAACGGCCTCGCTAAAGGTCTTTTCGGACTGGAAGGTGAAATTGGTCAGATCAGCAATCTCTGATTCTAAACCGCCGGTAAAGTTGAGGGTATAGCGCTGTCCAGGCGTGAGGGTTTGATTATCGGGCAGGGTCAGATACACCGTATATTCCTGTACCCACTGAATTTGATTGGGATCAAACTGATTGAATTTATTGAGAAAGGCCACATCCGTCGTTTTGGCCTTGAGCGTAATGCTATTCAGGGGATTGGCAACCGTCGAGCCTGGGGAGCTAATGACGTAGTTGCGGGGATCAAAGAGCTGGCTTTGATCGATGGGTGTACCCACAAATCGATCCGGTGTTGTCCCTAAGCCTCGCTCCACTGAACCGACATCAAATTGGACCGCAAGGGTGTTCTGCGAAATGAACGAAAGACGAGGGGAACGATTCATAGGAATAATGCTTCAAAAAGGCCGGTTTGTTGGGGAAATGGATAAATCCCTAAGAAACATATCATCTCACCGTAGAAAAATCCGGTATGGAGGGCTACAACGGACCTTTTTTAATGCTTACGAGCACCCCATCGCTATTTCTATGGTCGTCATATCTTGCTTACAGTTTTCTCAACGCGATGAGATATTTTTTTTGGCCTCGACAACTGCTTGCATCGTTGTCGCTGATGGCTCGGATAGACTTTCTGCCTTAGTGGTTTCCGGTAGTGATTCCGGCGGACTCGCCGGTTCAATCCGTTCATCACTGGCAGCAATCGGCTTATGCTTATATCGAATCAGATCGTAAATTTTGACGTACTCAGCAGCGGGATTGCGCCAGGAATAGTCATACTTCATGCCTTGAATCGCTAACTTGCAAAACTCTTCAGGGTAGTCGTACCAAAGGCCAATGCCCCGTGCTATGGCAGACTCAATCGCAGGGAAATCGCTTTGGTAGAACACATAACCATTCCGCTCTTCTGGTGCTTTGGTTGCATCATAGTCACGGTCAAACACGGTGTTCACCAAACCACCAACTCCTCGAACAATCGGCACCGTACCATACTTGAGGCCAATGATTTGAGTTAACCCACAGGGTTCATAGTTACTCGGCACTAACACCAGATCAGCCGCCGCATAGATTAGGTGGGCTAGCTCTTCATTGAAGCTAATTTCTAAATGACAGTCTTTGTTACTGTGCAAGAAATTCTTTTCATGCCAGAACTGGTTGTTGATAGAAGCTTCTGTAGCCGACCCCAGCAGCACAAACTGCGCGTTGTGATGAAGGGCATAGTACATCGCATGGTGGAGTAGATGGACCCCTTTTTGCTGGTCTAGACGGCCAATATAGGCAATCAGGGGCTTGTCCACCTCATCTTGGAGGTTCAATCGCTCTCGCAGAACCTTTTTGTTGCGGGCTTTATTATCAAAATTCTCTTTTGAGTAGGGGTAGGGCAAATGGTGATCGCCTTCAGGATCCCAGAAGCCATAGTCAATGCCGTTGAGAACCCCTGTAAATTTGTGCTGGTGCAGATGGAGCGTATGCCCTAAACCACAGCCAACATCGGTGTGTCTGGCTTCCCAGGCGTGATGAGGCGAAACTGTGGTGACATAGTTAGAGTAGACAATTCCCCCCTTCATACAATTGAGGGCAAAGAGATTCAACGGATCTTGGAGTCGGTCGGGGTGGAAATAATAGTCGGGACGATTGAGGCCGATCGCCGCCAGCACGTTATAGCCGGTTTGTCCCTGATGCTTAAAGTTATGAATCGTATAGCAAATCCGCTGAAACTCTAACCCGTGGTACTGATACATCTCATAGAGCATCACGGGAATTAAGCCGGTCTGCCAATCGTGGCAGTGGATTATGTCAGGGCATTTATTGCTTTGCTGCAAAAATTCCAATGCCGCCTTACTAAAAAAGGCAAACCGCATGGGGTCATCGGGTGCGCCGTAGAAAACGCCTCGATTGAAGAAATTATCGCCGGAGTGTGGCTCAATGAAGAAGCACAGCCTGCCGTGAACCCAGCCACAGTGAACTGTGCAGTAAATAACGCTGTCATACCAAGGCACCTTGAGATCGCAATAGGCTTCATGGAGACCCCAAATGTGGTCGTAGCGCATGCAGTCATATTTAGGCAGAATTAACTCAACACAGTGACCCTGAGTGTCTAGTTCTCGACTCAGCCCATATACAACGTCGCCTAATCCCCCGGCCTTGATGACGGGAGCACATTCAGATGCAATTTGAACGATGTACATGGGGCAAATCCTCTCGCCAGCAACCTGTCAATCAACCCGGAATTTTTAGACTCCCTTCACGAAAGTATATGTTCTCAAGGGGGCGTTTGGGGCTGTACATCGTCTCTTCGCTTAACAGTTATTTCTTCTTTTTGAGATTCTTCAATCGTTTCTCTAAAACTTCAGGATCTTCGCGGAGAGTCTGAGCAACAGTATTGAAGGCTTCTTCTACTTCCACAATAGGGAGCTGATCGTCAGCTTCGAGTGCGATCGCAACTTTATGTCCTGCCGACAGCGGCACCAGATAAACCTCAGTGAGGGCAAACCCACGGTTATTGCGTTTAATCTGCAGCTCTCCCGTCACTGACCGATTGAAGAAGCTGCGCTGGGGGTAGTTGCTAGAGGGCGAGTTAATCCCCAGAAAGAAATACTTCACGTAATTCATCAGTTCTGGAT
>JBAUJD010000380.1:0-1658 GCA_049683515.1 Thermosynechococcaceae cyanobacterium
CCTCCGACCTTATGCAAATTCTCCTTGAGATGAAACCAGTCTAGGATTTCCTCGCGCTCAGAGATACCGGTCATTTGAGCAAACAAGGACCACACGCCACAGTGACCATCTCCCAAGCAATAGACGACACTGGCCCAAACCAAACGCTGAGTCCACATCAGTAGAGAGGGGTTGTCCTTGAACCAGACACTGCAAGACCCATCGCCGTTGAGGCGCACGGCTTTATACTCCTTCCACTCAGAGGGTTGACCTTTAGGAGTCACCAAGCGAACCATGCTTCCATCGAGGCTGATTTCCTCAACCGCTTCTTCAGACTCCGCAGCGCTGATGGGATTGCGTTCACTGGTGCGCTCGATAGTGCTAGGGCTCACTTGGATGCCACACATCAGTTCAATATCCTCACTGGCCTGACCAAAGGAGGTTGTTGCTGCCAGACGCAGGCAACACAACTCGGCCATTGGGCTTTGCTCGATTCTGGGTTTCACTTTCAATCGTTGGGCTTGGGCTCGACCGATGTGTAACGTGCCTAGGATGCTGGTGAGTTTTCGGGTTTCTCCAGCGTCGGACCCAACGCTTTCATCGACAAAAAAAGCCCTAACTCAGGGGAGACGTGGCTTTGAACCTGTTTACGGACCGTTTGCTCAATCTCACCCAGGCTTTCTACAGGCATCCCTTTGTCTTTGGCATCTTGATGCAAAATCTTGGCGATCTCACGCACATGGGCTTTGAGGGCGGCACGTTGCTCAGGTTTCATCGAGGTGGCTCTATTGAACGTCTCACCCATTATCGTTTTTCTTTTCTCAGCGGATGATGTGCTCCCTTTCTAAGCAGATGCAAGTAATTGACGAATTGTAGCCTCCGTCTCATCATAAGCACCTTCGCCAATATGGTCATAAACCACTTTGCCTTCTCTATTGGCTAAAAACAAATGGGGCCAGTAGCGATTGCGATAGGCTCGCCACGTTCGATACTCATTATCAATAGCGACTGGGTAGCGAATATCGCGTTCTTGTACTGCCTCTTTAACCTTACTAACGTCATACTCAAACTGTAGCTCTGGCGTATGTACCCCGACGATTACCAGCCCTTGATCAGCATACTTCTTGTGCCAATCCACCAGATAGGGCAGCGTTCGCTGGCTATTAATGCAGCCAAAGGCCCAAAACTGGACCGCCACGACTTTGCCCTTTAATCCTGTAACCGTCAGCGGCGATGAGTTGAGCCAGTCACTAATGCCCACAAATTCTGGCAGCGGTGTATTGGTCAGATCGCCACTGGCGGCAATGCGTGAAGAAGGCAGAGATAAATCCAATTCCCGTGGCGGTGATGCAGACACCGAACGATCGCGGTGTAGCCCGTAAGATGCGCCCACCGCCCCCGTAAATCCGAGACCTAAATACATCAACAATTGGCGTCGTGTTTGGTTCATGGGACACCCTCCAAGGGCAAACTCTCAACTGCCTGCATCTTACTGATCCTCCAGCCGCTCAGAATGAGGAAATGATGAGAGTCTGCATCATCAAGCTGCAAAATCAAGCAAAATAAAAAGAACACCGTCATCTTCAAATCCATAATGCAAGCAGAATATCGTCAGCGTCGTCAGCAGTTGATGGCTAAACTCGGCCACAGTCGCGCCATCTTTCGCAGCGCCCCTCTGG
>JBAUJD010000381.1:0-2773 GCA_049683515.1 Thermosynechococcaceae cyanobacterium
AGTATTTCTGCCTCAAGTTGATTGATCGCCTAAACCGGCAACTTTTTACGGGGCTTATAGGTTTCAACCTGTCGCAGCTGCTCATACAGCTCTTGCTCTTGTTCACTGATGGCTTGGGGCACCTCAATTTGGATTTCGACGAGCTGATCTCCCCGCGTTTTGTTGGCTGTAGGATAGCCCTTGCCCCCCAGCCGCAACCGCTGACCGGAACGAACGCCCCTTGGTAGGTTCATCGTCACCCATCCATCTAAGGTGGGGGTTTCAATTTGCCCTCCTAAGATCGCTTCCACGGGTGTAATGGGCAGCGTACAGACCACGTCAGACCCTTCAATTCGGAAAAAAGCATGGGCTTTCACTTCAATACGAAGGAAGAGGTCTCCACCGCTAGTCCCCTGGCCGGTGACCCGAATGCGCTGATCGGAAACCATTCCAGCAGGCATGTTGACCTCTAACGATCGCCCATCTTCTAGCCGAATACGCTCCCAGCCCCCTTGGTAGGCTTTCTCTAGCGGAATCACCAGTCGCGCTTCTGCATCTCGTGGTCCTCCACGGGCTGTGTAGGAGGTCTTCGTCGTCCCAGGGCGAAAGGGATCACGTTCTGCCGTGGCGGTGGTGGTGCTTTTTTTGAATCGTTGACCTAAAAGCTGATCAAGAAAATCCTGAAAGTCTGCGTATTCGCTGAAGTCTAGATCTTCGGTAGAAAAGGGGCGATTGCCTCCCCAGCTTCGTTTGGCTTCGGTGGTGTTGCCCTGAAAACCCGTCTGATTCCAGAATTGGCCGAAGCGGTCATACTGCGATCGCTTCGCCACATCAGAGAGCACATCGTAGGCTTCACCAATATCTTTGAAGCGCTCTTCAGCGGCTTTATCGCCGGGATTTAGATCGGGGTGAAACTTACGAGCCAACTGCCGATAGGCTTTCTTGATCTCATCTGCCGATGACTTTCTCGGAACGCCCAGAATCTCGTAATAGTTACGGAAGTTACGCATTAAATTTTAGATTCAATCTTCAAAAAATTAACCACCCCTACCAGTCATCATCATCCCAGTCATCCCATTTGTTGTCATCATATCGGGTGGCGGGCCTGCGAGTGGTGGTGGTATTCGATGACCGGCCTGTTACCGCTTCAACGCCCTTAGAAATGCCCTTGGACACTTTCTCTTTAATGGAGCTAAGCGAGGGTAGCTCCAAGAAGTCATCGTCGTCATAGAATTCACTGGCGGCGGTTGCAACTTCGCGATTGAGGTCGTACAGGGCATCCTGCAGATTGGCGAAATCAAGGTCAATTTGTCGATCATCGTCATCGGCAACGCTATCACGCAGATCGCGAGTCAACTGCTCGATTTCTTGCCGCAAATCTCGCGCAAATTGAGGGCCATAGTCGAGGGTGACCTCTCTGAGCCTGCGATCGCACTTGGTCATCAGATCTTGGGCTTGGTTACGCTTATCAATGCGCTGGCGACGGTTGCGATCGCTATCGGCAAATTGTTCCGCATCGCGAATCATTTTATCGACTTCGGCTTCTGAGATGCTGGCGGCCCCTTGCACCGTGATGGTTTGCTCTCGTCCGGTATATTTATCAACGGCGGTGACCTGCAGAATGCCATTGGCATCGACATCAAACGAAACCTGAATTTGCGGCACGCCACGAGGCGCAGGTGGAATGCCTCGAAGCTGAAAGCGACCCAGAGATTTATTGTGCTCAGCAAGCTGGCGTTCTCCCTGCAGCACATGGATTTCTACCTGGCTCTGGTTACTATCTGCCGTGGAAAAGATATCAGAGCGCCGCACCGGGATCGTGGTGTTGCGGGGAATAACGGGCTTCATAACCCCGCCAATGGTTTCGAGGCCCACCGTCAGAGGCGTCACGTCCAGCAGTAGCATATCTGTGACCTCCCCCGTCGAGATGCCTGCCTGTAGCGCTGCCCCCACCGCTACGACTTCATCGGGGTTCACATTTTGGTTCGGTTCTCGGTCAATGAGCTGCCGCACCGTGCGCTGCACCAATGGGATGCGAGTGGAGCCGCCCACCAACACCACTTCATCTATTTCATAGGACCGCAAGCCTGAATCACGCATCGCTTGCTCCACCGGTCCACGCAGCCGACTCACCAGAGACTGGCATAGGCTCTCAAACTCACCTCGACTCAGGGTAACGTCGATGTGCTTGGGGCCGTCTTCGGTGGCGGTGATAAACGGGAGGCTGATGTTGGTATCGGGTAGACCAGACAGCTCGATCTTGGCCTTTTCGGCGGCTTCATTGAGACGCTGAAGCGATTGGCGATCGCGTCTCAAATCAATTCTTTCTTCGTCAAAGAAGCGATCGGCGAGCCAATCGACAATCACTTCGTCAAAGTCATTGCCGCCCAACTGGGTATCACCGCTGGTGGCCTGGACTTCAAAGACCCCATTGCCAATCTTGAGAATAGAGACATCAAAGGTGCCGCCGCCTAGGTCAAAGACCATCACCATCTGTGGGCCTTGGTTTTCTAGACCGTAAGCCAGGGACGCGGCAGTGGGTTCGTTGAGAATTCGTTCTACTTTTAAGCCTGCAATGCGACCGGCGTCACGGGTGGCCTGCCGCTGAGCATCATTAAAATAGGCCGGTACGGTAATCACAGCCCCCGTCACGGGTTCACCAAGGTAGCGACTGGCTTCTTCTGCTAGCTTTCGCAGAATCATGGCGGCCACTTCTTCGGGGGCAAACTCGCGTTCTAGGCGAGGGCACTTAATCTGAATGTTATCGCTTTGATCACGGCGAATGGTGTAGGGC
>JBAUJD010000382.1:0-2652 GCA_049683515.1 Thermosynechococcaceae cyanobacterium
GCTCTAGAATCTGTTAGGGCCGCAGCATATCGAGATCGGTTTGAATCTCTTCCTGCAGTTCTGGGAAACACTGCTCACGAATGAGCAGGTCACGTCCCTGCACCAAAGACTCAGCCGTCTGCTCGAACTGCTGCTGTTGCCACCGCTCGCGACCGGCCTCTAGATACGCCAACGCCATGGTGAGAACCACATCTTCTTCGGCCACGGGCGTTGCTTGGGCCGGCAGTTGATTGAGATCAATCGAGCGGTTGAGGTAGGTTTCACCCAGCTCCAGAATGGTGTCATACTCGCCCAGATCTTGCAGCAATAGAATGGCCCCCACAAGCTGCTCTTCTTCAAGCTCCATACCGCCTTGAACAGCCTGTGCACCTGAGCCAACGGCCCCCTCAGAGAGACCAATCTCTGCCAAGATGTTGCGATCGTAGGCAGCCTTCAGTTCTTCATTGGATAAAACGGCGTAGGCTTGCTCTAAGAGTTGATTACGGGATTGAATGGCCGCCTTTGAGTATTGTTGGCGAGGAAGCTGCTGGCGGCGATCTGCGAACGCTTGCTGTAGCTGTTCTGAAGTAGCCTGAATTGGGACTCCAAGAATTTGGTAAAGGTCGAGGGGGATACGCACAGCCAGGGTCCTTGTGAGCGAGGAAATTGTCATTTAATCAATCGGGTCAAAAAGTCAAGACAGCGATGCAGTTTGCAATATCATAACCTGCGACTTGACAGAGACAGAATTGGCGCGATTGAGTTATTCCCCCCAGATGAAACTCTATTATGAACCAGGACGACACTAGACATTTATCAGTTCACTAATAGAGATCCTGATAAACTGGTGAAGTAGATACTATCTGCAAGCCTCTATCGTCTTTTTTTTTGCCGACCCAGAGCGCTGGAAGCCTCGTCATTAAGGACACCTCATATGTCAATGGTTCAGGACCGCTCAGTCCCTAAATCCGCCCCTACCCCGGTTCAGATATCCCGTGAAGAGGGTCTCAAAATTTATGAAGACATGGTTTTGGGACGGTTCTTCGAAGATAAGTGTGCTGAGATGTACTACCGAGGCAAGATGTTCGGTTTTGTCCACCTCTACCACGGACAAGAAGCGGTTTCTAGCGGCATCATCAAAGCCATGAGGCCTGACGACTATGTGTGCAGTACTTATCGGGACCATGTCCATGCCTTGAGCGCAGGGGTGCCCCCCAATCAAGTGATGGCGGAACTGTTTGGGAAAGCGACAGGCTGCAGTAAAGGGCGAGGCGGCTCCATGCACCTTTTTTCTGCAGAGCATAATCTGCTGGGCGGGTTCGCCTTTGTGGCGGAAGGCATTCCCGTTGCCACCGGCGCGGCGTTCCAAAGCAAATATCGCCGGGAGGCTATGGGCGATCCCAATGCAGACCAAGTGACCGCCTGCTTCTTTGGCGATGGGGCTAGCAATAACGGCCAGTTTTTTGAATGCCTAAATATGGCCGTGCTGTGGAAGCTACCCATCTTATTTGTCGTTGAGAACAACAAGTGGGCCATTGGGATGGCCCATGACCGCGCCACCTCTGATACAGAAATCTATAAGAAGGGCAAAGCCTTTGGGATGCCAGGGGTCGAAGTGGACGGCATGGATGTGATGGCAGTTCATGCCGTCGCCCAGGAAGCTGTGGCCCGTGCTAGAGCAGGTGAAGGCCCCACACTGATTGAGGCGCTTACCTATCGATTCCGAGGACATTCTCTGGCCGATCCAGACGAGTTGCGAGACCCACAGGAGAAAGAGTCGTGGCTGTCCCGAGATCCAATTAAGCAGTTTAATACCTACTTAACTGAGAACAATCTCGCGAGTCAAGAAGACCTCACGGCCATTGATCAGCAAATTCAGGCGAAGGTCGATGCGTCGGTGAAGTTTGCAGAAGAAAGCCCCGAACCCGAACCCAGTGAGCTACATCGGTACATTTTTGCCGGAGACTAAGACACTTACAGATGACGAAGGTGGCGTTCTAGCGTCTCAAAAGGAATGCATGGTGGAGCCACTCATTGAGCTAAAGGGAATCTGCCAAGCCTTTGATGGACATGTCGTTCTCAACGATGCAAATCTCAAGATTTATCCAGGAGACGCCTTAGCCATCCTCGGCCCGTCTGGGACAGGAAAGTCAACGATTTTAAGGATCATTGCAGGTCTGCAGGTGCCGGATGCAGGCGAAGTTTATATTAAGGGACAACTGCGCCAGGGTCCCTCGGACGATCCTGTGCATATTATCCGGATGAGTATGGTATTTCAGCAAGCTGCTCTCTTTGACTCGCTCTCCGTCGAAGAGAACGTTGGTTTTTTTCTGTATCAGAACTCGAAGCTGCCCTGCGAGAGAATTAGAGAACTCGTCAACGAAAAACTAGAGCTGGTAGGGTTGCCCGGTGTTGGCGATCTCTATCCGGCTCAACTCTCTGGCGGTATGCGCAAGCGCGTCAGTTTTGCCAGGGCCATCCTTGATGATCCTGATGATGCTGCTGATGACCCCCAGATTCTGCTCTATGATGAGCCAACCGCAGGGCTAGATCCCATTGCATCGACGGTAATCGAAGATTTAATTGTAGAGCTACAAAAAACCTCTGGCTGTGAGACCTACGCCATTGTGACGCATCAGCACAGTACAATTCGGCGAACGGGGCAACGCTTAG
>JBAUJD010000383.1:0-4631 GCA_049683515.1 Thermosynechococcaceae cyanobacterium
ACACCTTTGTCCTCAAGCATAGTCAATTAAGGGCCGCTGAAGGGGAAGGCTGGGTCGCCCCCACCTCGATTATTCAGCGATTTTGGTCCCTCGAAGATCGCCAAAGACGTAGCGGTTTTGAAGCTATTCATCGCGTCAGTGATGATCGCTATTTACTGTCTAGTACGATCATGGCAGGGCATCAGTTGCTGAGTACCTTAGAAGCGACCCTAGATCGCCAGCCCTAGTCGTCTCTTAACCTTCGTTTGAGGGGTAGAAGATAACTTTAGGGTTATTTTTTGAGGATTTTCAATCCATCAAAAAATGCTTAACAGAACACTAGGGCGTCCCCTCAATTCGATTGAGACGGGTACCCACAAACCGCTGTAACGAGGCTAAAGCTTGGTTATAGTCAATCTTAGCCGACAGTAAATTACTCTGGGCCTGGGTCAGATCGGTCTCAGCATTACTCACCTCCAGTTGGGTGCCAATTCCCGCCGTAAAACGGAGCCGCGCTAACCGTAGACTTTCAGTGGCTTGAACGACCGCTTGTTCATTGGTTTGAATGTTTTGCAGGCTAGACTTGAGGGTAAAATAATTCTGCTCTACTTGAAATCTGATTAAGTTTTTGAAATTGGCGAACTGGGTTTCGGCAATTTTAACGTTCAATGCCTGCTGCTGGGCATTAGCTTTGGTCGCACCACCATCAAAGATCAGTTTGGTCACTTGCCCGCCGAGGGCATAGCCAGGCTGGATCGAAACGCTATCGCTCAAGTCGTCGGCCAGGGATGCACTAGCAGAGACACTGGCTTGGGGACCAAAACTCCCCTTGATTAATCGCCGATTCTGTTGACCAATGCGCCGTTGCTCTAAAATTTCGGCCAGTTCAGACCGATTCTGGAGCGCCAGTGTAATACTTTGTTCCAGTGTTAGGGGCCAGGTACCGGCTACCGCGACCGGATCGGCGGCTGAAAGCGTTGCTGTTTCCTTGATGCTCAGGGTTTCGCTGAGCTGGCGACGGGCAATTTCCTGCTGCGCTAACGCTTCGGTGAGCTGCTGCTGTAGATCAGAAAGCTGGACCTCAGCCTGGAGCACATCAAACTTTGTTCCGAGTCCAGCCCGCTCTAGCGCCTTAGTATCTTCAAGACTCTTTTGAGCGTTTCCCACAGCGGCTTGGGCAATCTGGACGAGTTCATCCGCCTGTTGCATATCATAGTAGTCATTGGAAACCGTCAGTCGTAAGTCCTGTAGCTCTGTTTCGAGCGCATCTTCAGCCGCTCGAATGGCTCCCTCAGCCGCTCGAATACTGGCAGAACGCTGCCCAGAAGTAAAAACATCATAGGTCGCCTGCACGCTGGTATTAAACGTATTGCTGACCGTGGAAGCTGGCGGTGGTGGCATAACACCCGCATCTTCTGCCGCCTGCCTCCGCAGCTGATTGGCGATTCTCGCCGATGCCGAGTCCGTTCGAGTCAGACCAGCTTGGGCGCTCACGGTAGGCAATAGTGCGGCTTTGGCTTCACGAAGTTCAGCCTGACTTTGCTGAAGCTGCAGTTCAGCCACTTGAACATCTCGATTATTGCGCTGAGCTAACTCTAGTGCCTGTTTCAAGGTAATCGGCTGGCTGAGGTCAATGGTGACCTGCTCTTTTGTGGTGGGCACATCGAGCAGCTTGGGGTCAGGGTTAAGGGGCGTCAGGTCTCCTGCAGATGCAGGAGAGCCGAGATCTGCCGCTGTTTGTCCAGTGGCGCGAGGGCCGTTGAGTAGGGTGGTGGTGACCAGTCCAATCACCAAGATTGGGTTCATCCACCTTCGATTTCTATCGCGCACCGTCTTGCCTCTCGTTATGACCTGTGTAGTACTGTATCAAATCGCTTGAAGAGTTTGGTGTGCAAATTCAATCGACGGCTCTAGGGAGTGGCTACGGCTTTGGCTCTGAAGACTCTCGCTTGAAGAGACGATAGCGGCCTTTTCCAGAGGTTTTAGCTTCGTACATAGCTTGATCAGCATCTCCTAAGATTTGCTCGACGGTGGTGTAGCCATAGCTGCTGAGGGTAATACCCATGCTCACATCGGTAAATACTTCATTCTCGTCCAACTGAAAGGGACGAGAAACCTGAAATCGAAGGCGTTGGGCGGTGCTGGTGGCATCTCCAATGCCGTGGAGGTCGTTGAGAAGCACGACAAATTCATCGCCCCCAAGGCGCGAGAGGGTGTCTCCGGGGCGGAGACAGTTGGCTAATCGTTTTGCGATAGCAATTAGCAACTGGTCCCCCACTTGATGCCCCAGGGTATCGTTTACGGACTTAAACCCGTCTAGGTCTAGGAACAGTACAGCAAAGATAGCACTGGGTTGGCGTTGCGATCGTTGCAACGCCTGCCGGAGTCGATTCAAAAATAATGCCCGGTTCGGCAAGCCCGTTAGCGAATCATGGAACGCACCATAAACCAGCCGTTCTTCACTTTGGTGATGCTCTAAGGCTCCCCCGATCAGGGTGCTCCAGGTTTGTAATAACTGGATCGATCTTGGGGGCCACTGACGTTCAACTTGACAATCTTCTAGACCAATAAACCCGCCAAAATGGTGATCAACCTGAATCGGGAGCCAGAGCATTGAGCAAATCTTTGCTTCACGGAATAAGGCTTGATCAGCCTGAGGCTGGAGCCGTGCAATACCCGCAAAAGGGAGGTTATCCATCAGAGCTGGATAAGAAGATAGGGTCTGGAGCTGTTTAGCTAGCTGTTGCCAAGATACCGGTTCTAGAGAGTAGCCCTCTCTTGCCCAGGCAAAATTTAGGGCAAATTGTTCTTGATCAGCCGTTGAGGCAGGGCGATACTCGCACATATAGGCGCGATCGATCCCCAGCGTTACGCCAACAATCGCCAGTGCCTTGGTCATACCCGCTCGATAGTGGGTTTGCGAGAGCACCTGAGAACTTGATTCCACAATGCTCTGCAGCAACTGATTCTCAGCTCGGACGACCTCTAGCTCGGCTTGAAGATCTCCTGGATCAAGATGTTGATCACTACCCACGGTCAATACAAAGAATAGAGGCGACTCTATCTTAATCTTTCACGGAAACCAAATGACACCCGTGACTGACTTAAACGCCCTATTTATCCATCATTGAAGATATACAGCCCAAAAACGTTGAAAAGAGATTCTAAATTCCCAAACGCTGATAAACCTGATCCAAATGCTTCAGATGTCGCTGAGGATCAAAACAATCTGCTATGTCAGCCTCTGATAAGTACTGCAGCACCTGATCATCTTGACTGATCGCAGCTCTAAAATTGCCGTTCTCTTGGTTCCAGGCTGCGTGGGCATTACTTTGCACGATGGCGTAGGCATCCTCTCGACTCATTCCCTTTTCGACCAGAGTGAGTAGTACTCGCTGCGAAAAGATGACGCCGCCGTAGCGGTTCATATTACGCTTCATGTTTTCAGGATAGACCTGTAGTTTTTGCACGAGGCCAGTCGTTTCAACGAGCATGAAATGCATCAAGATTGCGGCATCGGGCAAAATTACCCGCTCAGCAGAGCTGTGAGAAATATCTCGTTCATGCCACAGGGCGACGTTCTCTAATCCCGTCATCGCATAGCCCCGAATAATACGAGCAATGCCGGTCAGCCGCTCTGATTTAATGGGGTTGCGTTTGTGGGGCATGGCCGAAGACCCTTTCTGGCCCTTAGAGAAAAATTCTTCGACCTCTAAAACATCGGTGCGCTGTAGGTTCCGAATTTCAACGGCAAACCGTTCAATGGAGGCTGCAAGCAGAGCCAAGACCTGCAGATAGTTTGCATGACGGTCTCGTGATACGACCTGCGTTGAGGCACAGTCGGGCTGCAGTCCCAGTTTTTGGCAGGCGATCGCCTCCACCTGCGGATCAATATTGGCGTAGGTGCCCACGGCCCCAGAGATTTTGCCAACAGCGATGTCATTTTGAAGCTGATTGAGGCGATCTCGGTGGCGCAGGACTTCAGCCAGCCAGCCAGCTAACTTGAAGCCGAGGGTAATCGGTTCAGCGTGAATACCGTGGCTGCGGCCCACCATGATGGTATTGCGGTGCTGCTGGGCCTGATAGCGAATTGCCTGAATCAGGGCTTCATGCTGACGCAAAAGAACTTTGACGCTGGCGACTAACTGTAGTGCAAGGGCCGTGTCCAACACGTCAGAGCTAGTCATGCCCACATGGATGTAGCGCCCCGCATCACCGACATACTCATTAACGTTAGTGAGAAAGGCAATCACATCATGCTTAACCTCAGCCTCAATCTCTAGAATACGAGCGGGGTCAAAGTTGGCCTTAGCCTTAATCGTTTCCACGGCCTCTGCCGGAATCGTTCCTAGTTCGGCTTGGGCTTCACAGGCTGCAATCTCAACCTGAAGCCAGGTCTGGAATTTATAGTGATCTGTCCACAGATCGCCCATCTCGGACAGGGTATACCGCTCGATCAAGTTCTTACGCAGAGTACAACTGCATCATTGTACGGCCTCAGTGATCTTCTGTGCATCTACACAGCACAATCTGGGTTGGGACAGGCATAGCGCTGAGTACCGCTCTTGTTGATGGCTTTCTTCTAAAAGCGTTAGTAGAGAGCCATTGAGTGTGAAATCAAGCGAAAAGCAAAGATGGAAACAGCCGTTAAG
>JBAUJD010000384.1:0-3332 GCA_049683515.1 Thermosynechococcaceae cyanobacterium
GCATAAAGTCATGAGAATTTTACATATTATGCTCAGAGTTGGTGATTTAGACCGATCGTTGGCTTTTTATTGCGAGGTTTTAGGCATGAACCTCTTACGTCGCAAGGACTATCCCGGCGGTGAATTCACGCTAGCCTTCGTGGGCTATGGCGATGAATCAGAAGAGGCGGTACTAGAGCTGACCTATAACTGGGGGCAAGATGCCTATACCTTGGGCGATGCCTACGGCCACATTGCGTTAGGTGTCGATGACATCTACGCCACCTGCGCCATGATTCAAGAGCGGGGCGGCAAAGTCACCCGCGAACCAGGGCCGATGAAACATGGCTCGACGGTGATTGCCTTTGTAGAAGATCCGAATGGTTACAAAGTGGAGCTGATTCAACTGAGTACCAAGACCAACCCCAAGGCCGTGGAGGTCTAAAGACTGATTGTGCCCCCCCAACGCAAGGGCTGGGGTATACACACAAGCCGTTTAATAAGCTCAAAGCACTATGCTGGCTTTCTGCTCTATCGTTCAAGACTGTCAGCCTTGACCTGCAGATGCGGTGCTGAAGGATAAGGTAAGCCAAAAAATAAATTGTCATATCGATACTTCCCTTATCAGAGGAAATGGATTACCTTACTTAGTGTGAGGAGAGT
This sequence comes from Thermosynechococcaceae cyanobacterium, assembly GCA_049683515.1. Taxonomy (GTDB): domain Bacteria; phylum Cyanobacteriota; class Cyanobacteriia; order Thermosynechococcales; family Thermosynechococcaceae; genus RCC1774. The sequence goes on from JBAUJD010000384.1 coordinate 643, forward strand.
TAATTAGTATCAAAGGATGCATTCTTCTTGCCGGCGAGGCCTTAAAGCTTATATCATTTGCACAAGTGTCTCTCCGTGCCAGTTCTCTCAGTTTCTTCTGTTTCAGAGGTTGTTGAGCAAAAGCTAGCAAACAATTTAGGGCAATGTGTACGCCTTAAGTTATCAAGAGTGAGGAGTAATTTCATGAAAAAGACATACCTATTAGCAGGAACCCTAAGCCTATTGGGCCTAGCAACTGCCCCTGTTATGGCTGTTGAAGCTTCAGTGACTGAAGCCCCTGCAGTTCAAGAAAATATTGAAGCTGAAGGGTCTGTTGAACAGCCTCTGTTGTTGGCCGATCAGTCTACAGCAACTGAGTCCACAACAACATCTGTTTCTGACTTGATGCAAGACAATAAGTCTGACTCTGTTGGTCAGGTGACTTCTGTCTCTCAACTTTCCGATGTTCGCCCCACAGATTGGGCGTTCCAAGCACTACAGTCCTTGGTTGAGCGCTATGGCTGTATCGCTGGTTACCCCAACGGAACATTCCGTGGTAATCGCTCTGCCACTCGTTACGAAATGGCGGCTGCTCTAAACGCTTGTTTAGACCAGATTAGCGATCGCTTTGCGTCTAAAGCTGACCTCGACGCGGTTAAAGCTCTCCAAGATGAATTTGCAGCTGAACTAGCCACACTCCGAGGCCGTGTTGATGGTTTAGAGGCACGTACAGCTACCCTTGAATCCCAGCAGTTCTCAACGACCACCAAGCTGCAAGGCGAGGCGGTGATGGCGGTTCAGTATGGTGACGTCACAAACGATAGTAGAGCTGCACTGGGGACCGGAACCCCTCGTGCTTCTGCTCTCTCTAGAGTTCGACTCAACTTCAACACCAGCTTCTCTGGTGATGATTTACTCCAAACTCAGTTAGAAGTGGGTAACGGCGGTTCAGATTACTTCTCTACCTTTGGTGGTGGCACTGGCCTTAGCAATGCCGATCTACCTGTGGATCTAGGTGCTTCAGACTATGCAGGGATCGGCACTGGCGTTACTTTGAGACGCTTGGCTTACTCCTTCAAGCCCATTAACGAGAATTTGACCCTCACTGTGGGTACAAATATCTTCCCTAGTGACTTTGTTGACTTCAACAGCTATGCCAACAACTCCGCTCAAGACTTCAGTTCTGGTTTCTTCATCAATAACCCTCTGATTATTTCTAATCAGGTTGATGCTGGTGGTGGTGCTGGTGCTGCCTTTGACTATAACGTCAATGGTGGCCCTTTAAGCTTCCGAGGTGTTTATGTCGCTGCCACGGGCGACGTTGCCGCTGGTGCAGGTGGTTTAGGCCGCGCTCCTCAGCAAGCCACTGTTGAAGCAGAGTTTGCCAATAGCTTTGGTGCCGATGATAAGAATAGCTATGCGATTCGTCTGCAGGGCACCTTCTCTGAAACGGCTGATAACCTCGGTGTTTTCAACACGGTTGGTGCTGCTGGAGACCTAATCCGTCAGTACGTTGCGGGTGTTAATGGTGAACTCACCTTTGGTCGCTTTGGTATCTTTGGTCGATATGGTATTTCCATTGACCCCAAAAATGTTACCGACGGAACTGATTTGACCGGTGGCGACAACATCGTCCAGTCCTATATGGCCGGTGTCGGTGCTAAAGATCTACTCGTTCCTGGTTCTCTGTTAGCAGCAGCCTACGGTCAGCCCTTCAACGCTGGTGGTGGTGGACTATCTAACCAGTTCAATATTGAGGGCTTCTACCGTGTGCCCATCAACGAGAACATTACTGTCACTCCGTCAGTAATGTACATCGGCAACGTTGGCGGTGGTACAACTGATGCAATTCAGGGCTTACTCCGCGCGACATTCTCGTTCTAAATAGGCTGGGTTAATAACCCAATCGCCTTGATTTAGTTTGCAATCCTCTCTCAGTTTTTCTGAGGGAGGATTGTTTAATGTTCGGGTCTCTTTTCTTTAGAATCCTGCCGCCTGAAAATCTTTGCCAGCATAGAGCAAAGGCATCTCATAGACTAAGGCTACCGCCGCTGCAAAACAGTCCCCGTCGTTGAGTTGAGCCAGATGACCACCCCCCTTGCCAAAGCTTTGGTAAAGCTCGACGCCTTTAAGTGCTAACGTTTGAGTGACTGGGATATAGTCGAGGTCAAGATCGGTTAATAGTCTCTCGACTTCTGATAGAATCTTGTGTCTCTTTTTCGGTCTGCAGGACTTCTATACCTCTGAGGTCGGGTAAATCAGAGCAGTTATATGGTCTTTGACGAAACAGGTCTCAGCGAAACAGGGGCTGCTATCGTTAAAATGATTGAAGCATGTAGAAATCTTAAGGTTCAGCTCCCATGGTCCCGATCCAGCAAGCGCTCATCAAAAAACGGAAGCCCCCAATGTGGCTTCTGGGACTGATGGCAGCAGGGGCAGTACTGGCCGTAACGGGGGCCATTGTCTTAAGCCAACGGGGGTCTAGTGATATTAATCTCAGCGAATTAACCGTTCCCGTCAAAGCTGAGAGTTTAACGCTACGCATTGCAGCCAGCGGTACAGTGGTTCCCGCTCAGAGCGTCAACCTAAGCCCCAGGGTCGCTGGTATTGTGGCGCAGCTCTTAGTGGATCAGGGCGATCGCGTCCAGCAAGGTCAAGTCATTGCCCGTATGGATCGTCGCGATCTCGAAGGCCAAGCAATTCAAGCTCAG
>JBAUJD010000385.1:0-1578 GCA_049683515.1 Thermosynechococcaceae cyanobacterium
ACGGCAGCATGTCTAATGCCGACGGTAGCGCTGCTGTCATACGTCCGTTGCCGAGCCTGGGGACGGTTCTAGCTGGACCCCTCGGATTGAAAAGTCTAGCAGTTCAATCGGGTGCATTAATTTAATCTGCTTGTTTTGCGATCGCAAATGCTTAGTAATCTGCAACGCACACCCAGGGTTCGGAGACGCAATCACTTCTGCACCTGTATTGAGTAAATTTTTGACTTTTTGCTGACCCAGTTCATCGGCAACGTCAGGCTGCAGCATGTTATACACCCCCGCACTCCCGCAGCAGAGCGCCGCATCTGCAGGTTCTTTTAACTGCACACCCGGGATGCTTCGCAACACCTGTCTCGGTTGAGCGCTAATCTGCTGGCCGTGAATTAAATGACAGGCATCTTGATACACAATCTTCAGATCTTGATTCGATAACGGTGACAGCTCCGTTGTGATGCCAACCTCCATCAGAAATTCATGGATATCTTTAACCTTCGCCACGAACTGATCGGCTTTTTCTCGATAGCCCGCGTCACTTTCAAGGATATGACTATATTCTTTGAGGGTGTGTCCACAACCGGCAGCATTAATCACCACTGCATCTACATGGGTATCGGCAAAACTATCAATCATCTGACGGGCCAGATCCTGCGCCTGCTGTTCTTGGCCTTGGTGGGCTGGCAGCGCCGCACAACAACCTTGAGATTTAGGAATCACCACCTCGCAGCCATTGGCGGTTAACACCCGAATCGTCGCTGCATTCACCTCAGAAAAAAAGAGGCGCTGGACACAGCCTAAAACCATCCCCACCCGATACCGCGTTTCTCCTTGAGCCGGAATCACTTCAGGAAACTCAGCCTGAAAAGAGTCAGGAGTCACTTCGGGCAAGATGGATGCCATTGCTGACAAGCGAGGCAAAAACTGCTTCAGCAGAGGGTTAGTCTGCACCAGATTTTGCAGCCCGATTTTTTGATAGACCCACAGCAAAGGCAGCAGGGGACGCAGCCGATTTGGGTAAGGAAATAAATTGAAGATCAGCGTTCTAATCGCTTTGTCTGACCAACTGCGGGGCTGGTTTCGTTCCACTTGGGGGCGAACAGAAGCAATCAGTTTGTCGTACTGCACCCCTGAAGGGCAAGTCGTCACACAGGCAAGACAGCCCAGGCAGGTATCAAAGTGGTCAGTGATCGTTTCGGTTAAGGCAGACTCTCCCTTGTTAATATCATTCATCAGATAAATACGGCCTCGTGGGGAGTCCGTTTCTTTACCCAGCACCCGGTAACTGGGACAGGTGGCGAGACAAAACCCACAGTGAACACAAGCATCAATGAGATCTTGCTGGGGTGGCTGCTGAGCATCGAAGCCTTTGAAAGAGATATTGGTGGGTTGTTTAGCCATAATGTCTGTCTGAGTTGCCATAACAAAGAAAGGAGCGAATGGAATGAACCCAATCTCTGAGACTCTCTTCCCAGAATTGATACCGCTGGCGAAATAAATGTTTGTTTACAATCACAGCCTCTCGCAGCCCCCTAAATCCCCCATACTGGGGGACTTTGAGCCTATATCTAGACTGAATTCGGT
>JBAUJD010000386.1:0-2679 GCA_049683515.1 Thermosynechococcaceae cyanobacterium
CCACGTTTTTAGAGCAACTTCATCACGACAGGCTTATCCTGATCTTGCAGAAGCTCACTCCTTTATTCATTATTGTGCCCCCATCACAGAAGATCATAGATGATGGATATCCCCAAGCAAAGCTGAACGGCACGCCCCCGTTACCTTGGGTAGGTTACCAGAAATGTTGTGGTATCGCCAGTAGGCCAGCACTGCAAAGGCAATAGCTTCCTTTGCATCTGCATCCAAGCCCACCTCAGTGGTCGCCTGCACAGGAATGCCCCCCAGTCGATGCTCTAATCTCTGGCAAAGATATTGATTCCGGCGGCCGCCGCCGGCCACCAAAACTTGATCCGGCAGTCGTGGTAAAAACTGGGTATAGTTCAGCACAATGGCGGCTGCGGTTAGCTCTGTTAACGTTGCCAAGATATCGGCGGGACTAAGGGCTTGGGCATCTTGTAGACAATTTTGTAAATACTGAGGGCTAAATAGCTCTCGTCCCGTTGATTTGGGCGGTGGTTCTGCAAAGAAGGGGTGGGTAAGCCATTGATCGACTAGGGTTTGGCAAGGGGTGCCGCTAGCAGCCCAGTCTCCGTTGTGGTCATAGGTGCGCTGGCCGTTTGAAAACTGAGTGACGGCTAAATCGATCAAGACATTCCCCGGCCCCGTATCCCATCCTTGAACCCCTTCACCGAGCTGATCGGAATGTTTGAGCGGCGGTAAAAAGGTGACATTCCCCATGCCACCAATGTTTTGGACACAGCGATACTGCTGAGCATCACTGAGCAAACAAACGTCTACCTTGGGGACCAGGGGAGCACCCTGCCCCCCCAAGGCAATGTCTGCCGCCCTGAAATTGCTGATGGTGACAGTATGGGTTAATTGAGCAATGACGTCGCCCCGACCCAGTTGCTGGCTGTACCCGAGATGCTGCGCCGCCGGAGGACGATGAAAGACAGTTTGACCGTGGGAGCCGATCAGCGTCGCTGGGGAATGTCCTTTCTGAATCGTGATGGCGGCTTGGGCAAAGGTGGTTGCGATCGCATCATCTAACTGCGCCCACTGCTCCATCGATAGCGGCTGGCCCGCGCAGACCTCTAATATTTTCGCTCTCAACGGCTCTGGGTAAGGATAGGTCTGGGCCGCAACCAGATTCACTTCTAGGTCAAGCTCTTGTCCACAAATATCCACCAGCGCAGCATCAATACCGTCTACCGAGGTACCGCTCATTAACCCCACTACTCGGGTCATATCTTTCATCGCTCAGTGATCAAGGCTCCACCCTAGCGGCGGGAAAGCCCACGTTGCGCCTGAAGCTGCTCGTAACAGGGAGCCTTCTCATCGATCTCTAGCTGCGCATCACGGAAGTCAGCCCCAGAGAACGATGCATCGCAAAGATTTGCGCCCTGTAGTTGAGCGGCCCGCAGCGTCGCCTGAACCAAGGTCGTGCCCATGAGCGCTGTTCCCTGTAAATTGGTGCCATAGAGGTAAGCCGCAGACAAATTGGCTCCCTCTAGATTCGCGCCGCTCAAATCACTGAGCATCAAATAGGTATTGGTCAGATTTGCACCCTTAAGGTTGGCACCCTTCAAATTTGCTCGAATCAGCACCAATCCACTCAAATCAGCACCGCTGAGATCGCAGCCCTGGCAAGCATTAACCTGCAGAAGCTGAGCAATGTGGTTTAAGTCTTCCGCCACCGCATTCTGTATGGGCACCATCACTCCCATCGCGCAGAGCGTTGCAAACAGTAACGATTTAAGCATGACAACCATCCTAGATGTTCTGCACAAATCATAGGTGATTTCAGGCCAGCTTTACCGCTGTCCTTAGAGAAGTGATCACCCCAGAGCTGTCGTGGGAATACTTCTAATATCAGCATTGAGCTAAGTTCATTCCAGATCTGTACTTTTCAGCTTCTCGGAATTTTCTGATGTGCATTAGTCTTTGAAGGACCTCCCGATGAAACGAACAGTGAGTGGCACAATCTCAACCAAAATTGATGCAATCAATATTCTCAAGCAACAAGCTGAGCAGAAAAGCGACGGTTGTTTAGAAGTCTCTTCCAACTCAGTTAACTGGTATTTGTATTTCGAGCAAGGCCAGCTTATCTATGCCACTTACTCTGTAGATCCCATTGATCTATTAGATAATCATCTGCGCAAGTTAAGCCGCGATGTTCAGGGAATTACGAACGACATTCGAACTCAGGTTCGCATCAATTTTGCCTCAGATAGCACCACCGAGACAAAACTAAGACCTGACTACCAAGCTATCTCCTGGTTGGTATTGACCAAAAATCTTTCTACCACCGATGCCGCAACCCTCATTTCAAACATTGCGACAGAGGTTTTAGAGTCTTATTTGCGGCTCAACAGTGCGACCTTTCGCTTCCAGCCCCAAACAAGTAAGTTGCCCGTTTACTGCCGCCTGAGTCTATCCACTGTACTCAAAAGTGCCCACGAGCGTTTCCAGGCCTGGCAAGCACTGGCACCGGCGATTAACTCTCCATACCAGCGGCCCCAATTGGCACCTCAAAATGGTAGCCATCAAAAATATGCAGCCGCTCAAATTCAAAAGCTCCAGAAGATTCTCAGAGGGTTTAGCTTTCGCCATCTCGGTGTTCTGCTGAACTTAGATGAGCTGAAGCTCGCTCAAAATTTACATCCTCTGATTCAAGACAAAGTTATTGTCCTCAGT
>JBAUJD010000387.1:0-1622 GCA_049683515.1 Thermosynechococcaceae cyanobacterium
GACTTTTCTCAACCTTGTAGGTGTGAGCCGTTCGCCAGACTTGAGCAAAGACATCTAGCACAACCTCCTCGGCCTCTTCCACAGACCCCAGCATTTTGTACGCCACCCCGTAGATTACCCCGGCGTAGCGGTCATACAGAACCGAGAGGGCAGACGAATCTTGCGCAGCCACCTTCGTGATCAGTGCGAAATCGTCAATCGTCTGTGGCATCGTCATTTATGCCCCTGACAACGAGCAACATTAAAAAAATCTCTAAATCTCTAAACACAGATCCAAACCAAAGCCCCTAACGTATACCCCTACAGATTGACAAACACAGCTTTGCAAAAGTTCGCCGCTGAAGGCGGGCCTATTTGTGCCGTCTGGCTGCAATCAACATATCTCTATTTTCTAGGAGAGTTCATTGTGAATAAGAATACCCATCGCTCTAGTATCACCCAATCCGTTCTCCGCATCGGCAGTATTACCCTCACCGTCGCTTTAATGCTGGGAGGAATGACCCAGCTCACCCATGCCTCAGACCATGATGACGGTGAAACAGATATCAAAGGTCGCAACCTTAATCTAACGGACCTGTACGTGTTCCGAGAGGGCGACCAAAACCCTCAGGCTTCAAAAGAAGATTTGGTGTTGATTATGAATACAAACCCGCGTTCAGTGGCGCGGCAGCAATACTTTTTTAGTACTAAGGCCCGCTATGAATTCAAAATTGCCCGTGCTGCCAATAACGACGCTACGCCGACCGGGAAGCCGGACATAACGATCCGTTTTGAGTTTGGTCAACCCAACGCCCAAAATCAGCAGGCCATGAAAATCACCACTATTAGCGATGGGAAAACTCAAATTGCCGAGGCCGTGACGACCCCCCTCGGCACTAACCCCAGCATCACCAACAGCAATAAGGGCGGCGTACCCATGACTGTTTTTGCCGGACTGCGCGAAGACCCCTTCTTCTTTGATGTGGAGCAGTTCTTCCGGGTCCGGGCGGGGGCTAGGGGAGCAGGACCAGCGGTGGGGTTCCGTTCGCCGGATCAAGCGGTTGATTTTGCCACGGGCTACAACGTCAATGCCATTGCCGTCAAGGTACCGATTAACTTTCTGCAGGCCCAGACCCAAGCCACCACGTTCGACGTCTGGCAAACCATTTCGATTCCCAAAGGTCAAGGCCAAGGCGACGGCAGTTTTATGCAGGTAGAACGCCTTGCTCGTCCCGGCATCAATGAAGGCTTGATCGTTAACAATGATTTTCTCAATGCCCTCAATAGTGTCGGGCCTGACTTTGAAGCAGCGGCTTTAAGCGGTCAACAGCAAGCAGCAAAGGCTGCTGCTCCCATTATTGCCGATGCTGCAAAAACGCTTCAGGCGATTGGCAACGATGCCCAGCGCACTCAGACGTTATTGACTGCCTTTTTACCAGACGTGATGCGGATTGACACCACCGGGGAGAGCGGCTACGGCAATGCCCTCAATGCTAAAGGCAGCCCGATTTGCGGTCGGCTCCTGGACGATGACGTGATTGACACCACCTTAAGTGTGCTCACCAACGGAGCTATTACCAGCGATAACGTTTCCTATGCGGGGACACCGGGCAACCCCTCCCAAGGACACGATCCACTTCTCT
>JBAUJD010000388.1:0-2403 GCA_049683515.1 Thermosynechococcaceae cyanobacterium
CCCATAGGGCACGTCCAGCACCCGCGCCACATCTTTAAGGACGGCTTTAGAGGTCATTCGGTTGAAGGTAATAATCTGAGCAACCCGATCTGCGCCGTACTTCTCAGTCACATATTCAATCATCTGGTCCCGCTTCTGAATACAGAAGTCGGTGTCAATATCAGGCATCGACTTCCGTTCGGGGTTGAGGAATCGCTCAAATAGAAGGCCATGATGCACGGGATCAATATTAGTAATGCCTTCGCAATAGGCGACTAGTGACCCTGCCGCACTCCCTCGCCCTGGCCCCACAGGAATGTTGTTGTCGCGGGCGTATTTAATGTAGTCCCACACAATCAAGAAGTAGGTGGCGAACCCCATTTCTTTGAGCATTTCTAGCTCGTAGACGAGGCGTTCTCGGTAGACTTCTGGGACTTCTTCTTTCGTTTTAATCTCAAGGCGGTCTAAAAGTCCTTCCCAGGTGACCTTTTCCATGTAGGTGTCTGCAGTGTAGCCATCAGGAACCTCAAAGGCAGGGCTTTGGGGGCTACGGAATACGTCGTATTCTTCGATTTTGGCCGCAACTTCTAGGGTGGTTGCGATCGCATCTACCACAACATCCTCGATCAAATGATCGCGAAACAGCAGCTTCATCTCGTCCGCCGACTTCATATACTCCGTGCCGCTATAGCGCAGCCGCTTGTCCTCAACCACTGACTTACCGGTTTGAATGCACAGCAGCGCATCATGGGCCTCGACATCGTGACAAGAAATAAAGTGGGAATCATTGGTCGCCACAATCTTGATGTCTAGCTCACGGGCAATGCGAACAATCTCTACATTTACCATTCGGTCTTCTTGAGAGCCGTGGTCTTGAATTTCTAAGTAATAGTCATCGCCGAAGAGATCTTTGTACCACTTTGCGACGCGACGGGCGATTTCGGGTTTGCCCTGCATAATTGCCTGTGGGACTTCGCCGCCCAAGCAGGCGCTCGTCACAATCAGCCCTTCGTGGTACTGCTCTAATAAGTCTTTATTAATGCAGGGCCGCGAAAAAATCCCTTTACCTTGCACACCCTTGAGATTTGACAACGTGGTGAGCTTAACCAGATTGCGGTAGCCCTGAGTATTTTTGGCGAGGACGACTTGGTGATAACGGGGGCGGCGCTCCTGCTTCTCAATATCGCCGTTGATCACATACATTTCGTTGCCGATGATCGGCTTAATCCCTTTGCCTTGGCAGGTCTTGATTAGATTGATGGCCCCGTACATGACACCGTGATCCGTCAGTGCTATTGCAGGCATCCCTAGCTCAACCGCCTTTGCCACCAGCGCCGGAAGCTGACTGGCCCCATCCAACATGCTGTAATCGCTATGAACATGGAGACCAACAAAGGACATATTCTTCTTGCTCAGAAACTTGTTCCTCAGAGTAGCCGATCCCGTTGAGGAGATCTATGCAGCCTATCTATAAACTTATGTGAAGCAAAGATGGCGCTCTAGTCTCCCTGCGATTGTCGCCCTCTCTCGACCTTCAGCACAATATGTTTTGATTCTCTCCATTATTCTCTCAGTCCGGTTTATTGGCGCTATCTGTAGCGTTATTGATGATTGAAAACTCTAGTGGTGGAGTTTCTGAGGGCAGAAAGATCTGTGAGTTGGAGGGCTACCGTCCTGTTTTTTTGATTGCCCAACTATATTATTTCGGCAAAAAATAAGTCATAATGCGAATCGAGGACTGCATAATGCGGACAACTTTGGTTAGAAAAGTTACAATCGTGAGGGTCTAGGGAAACGAGGTCATCAACGGCTGTTTCATCAGGCTGCTGTAAATTCAGCGTCTGTTATTGGATAGCTCTGCACTTGTTACGCCCGACATTCGTGATGTCCCCAGACGCTTAGATATTTCAATTCACTGTAGATAGACGCACAAGCTTCCCCTAATTTGTGCACTCAAGGAGTATGAGGAATCCGGTATGACCCAAGCCAAAACTGTACTAGAGGCCATTAAGGAACCCGTTAGCGATCTGGAGAAGCTGCTCGGCGACACGGCGGCTAGCGGTTCCAGTCGTGACGAGAATGTTGCGGTAGCGAAAGAAACCAAGGCCGCTAAAGCGACAAAGGCAAAAGTTGCTAAGCGTCGTGGCCCTGCAAAGAAAAAGCACTACACCGAAGATTCCATTCGCCTCTACCTACAAGAAATTGGCAGAATCCGGCTGTTGCGGGCTGACGAAGAAATTGAGCTAGCCCGTAAGATCGCTGACCTATTAGAGCTAGAGCGCGTTTTTGAGAGCCTGACCGAAAAGCTCGATCGCGAACCCTACACTCAAGAGTGGGCAGATGAAGTAGAGATGGCGCTGCCTGCCTTCCGGCATCGACTCCATTTGGGTCGCCGTGCGAAAGACAAAATGGTGCAGTCGAACC
>JBAUJD010000389.1:0-2156 GCA_049683515.1 Thermosynechococcaceae cyanobacterium
GTTTGTCACCTCAAGCCACAATCACCTCAGCCTACCCCCTAAAACCTAAATCCCCCATGATTAAATCCTCGACTCCCCCTGCGACTCGCCCCATCATTGGCTGGCGCGAGTGGGTCTCGCTTCCCCAGCTCGGTATTGAGCAGGTTAAAGCCAAAATTGATACCGGGGCGCGATCCTCGGCTCTCCATGCCTATGAAATAGAGACTTTGGAGCACCAGGGCAAAACCATGCTCCGTTTCAAGATCCACCCTAAACAGAAAAACGATGCCTTTGTCATTGAGGCTGAAGCTGAGCTGTTAGACCAACGGGAGGTTCGCAACTCTGGGGGGCAGGCTGAGCTGCGCTACTTTATTCAGACCGAGGTGATGCTTAATGACCAGACCTGGCCCATTGAACTTACCCTTACCAATCGCGACAGTATGGGCTTCCGGATGCTGTTAGGGCGCGAAGCCGTGCGCGGACGCTTTCTAGTTGATGCGGGACAATCCTTTCTGCAGAGTGCAACGGCGCAACCTACACTAGAACAGCAGAGAACCTAAGAGCTATGAAAATTGCCATTTTGTCACGGGATGCGTCTCTCTATTCCACTCGACGTCTCAAAGAAGCAGGGGAAGAGCGAGGCCATGAGGTTCGCATCATTGACTATCTGCGCTGCTACATGAATATCACCTCCCATAAGCCCAAGATTATTTATCAAGGGGAAGATTTAAACGATGTAGACGCCATTATTCCTCGGATTGGAGCGGCTCAGACCTTCTATGGCACAGCGGTAGTACGCCAGTTTGAGGTGATGGGGGTGTTTAGCGCCAATGAATCTCAGGCTATTTCTCGCTCTCGTGATAAGCTGCGCTGCTTGCAAATTTTGGCCCGTCACGGCATTGGGCTACCCGTCACCGGATTTGCCCACTCCACCAAAGATATTGATGGCTTATTAGAATCTGTTGGGGATGCGCCAGTGGTGATTAAGCTGCTCGAAGGCACTCAGGGGATTGGCGTCGTTCTGGCTGAAACGCAGCAGGCGGCGACTTCTGTGATTGAAGCCTTCCGGGGTTTAGATGCGAATATCCTAGTCCAAGAGTTTATTAAAGAAGCCAAGGGGATGGATATTCGCTGTTTTGTGGTGGGCGATCGCGTGATTGCTTCCATGAAGCGTCAGGGTGCCCCTGGCGAGTTTCGCTCTAACATTCACCGGGGCGGCAGCGCGGCCAAGATTAAACTGACGCCAGAGGAACGCAGCACGGCGACTCGCGCAGCCAAGGCGATGGGTCTGCGGGTGGCGGGGGTTGATATTCTGCGGTCGAATCATGGCCCAGTGGTCATGGAGGTTAATTCATCACCCGGTCTGGAAGGGATTGAAAAAGCGACAGATATCGATGTGGCGGGTAAGATTATTGACTTTTTAGCGAAGAATGCTGCATCTGGGAAGAGTCGCGATCGCATCAAGTATTAATGGAAGAAGCCACCGCCATCCAAGTCGGGCAGACGATCATTCACCCCGGCCAGCGTCAACAGATTGATCTACCGGTGGCTCGACTCCCGACACAGACCCTGCTGTCGCTACCCATTACCGTCATCAATGGCACCCGACCCGGTCCTCGACTGTGGCTGAGCGCCGCCATTCATGGCGATGAACTCAATGGGGTCGATATCATCCGTCAAGTGCTGGAACAGGTAAAGCCTAAAAAGCTTTGTGGCACCTTGCTAGCGGTGCCCATTGTCAACGTATTTGGCTTTATTGAGCAATCGCGCTATCTCCCCGATCGCCGTGATTTGAATCGATCGTTCCCTGGCTCAACGCGGGGATCACTGGCCGGTCGATTGGCCCATCTCTTTATGACAGAGGTCGTTAACCACTGCACCCACGGCATCGATCTCCACACCGCCGCCAATCACCGCACTAACTGGCCCCAGATTCGAGCTAACTTAGACGATGCCGAAACCTATCGCTGTGCTAAGGCCTTTAATGCCCCCTTGATGCTACATTCCAACACGCGGGATGGTTCACTGCGCCAAGCTGCAGCCCAACAGGGTATTCCGGTACTCCTCTATGAAGCGGGTGAAGCCCTGCGGTTTGACGCCGACGCGATCCAAGTGGGTGTCACCGGTATTTTACAGGTGATGGCCCTGCTTGAAATGCTTCCCGAACGGCCCCGAAC
>JBAUJD010000390.1:0-2031 GCA_049683515.1 Thermosynechococcaceae cyanobacterium
ATCAGGTCAGTATTTTAAGTGACGATGGACTCAAGGTTCAGCCTGCAGCAGAAACGCTAGTGACCGCAGGGGTTTAACCCTCCTGGTACAAGCCACTCTCGTTGTTTGGTCCATTGGTAGCCCCTTATTCGCAGCGCACCCGGTGAGATGCCATGCAAGAAGAGTTGAGTATTCTAATCAAGGCTCAATACCCCTTGATCTACCTCATTACTCCTGAAGAGGAGCGTGCTGAGCAGGCTGTTGAGCTGATTGCGAAGACCACTGGGCAGCAGCGAAGGCTGTTTGTATGGACGATGACTCAGGGTACTGCAGAGTATGGTCAAGACCGCAGCGCACCCCGTAATACCGTTGCGCCGCAAATGGCGATTCAAGATGCACTGCGCCGACAGGATGATGCGATCTATGTCTTTAAAGATTTGCATCCATTCCTTGATAGCCCTGAAGTGGTGCGGTGGTTAAGGGATGCGATCGCCGCCTTCAAAGGCACCAACCGAGCCATCATTCTCATGTCCCCCATTCAGCAGGTTCCGGTCGAACTTGAAAAGGATGTCGTGGTCCTTGACTATCCATTGCCCACGATGCCAGAGATTGACGATATTCTAACCGAGGGCTTAAAGGGTTCTAAAATTTCTACCGATACTCGCGAAAAGCTCTTAAAGGCGGCTCTAGGTCTGACCCGAGACGAAGCCGAAAAAGTCTATCGCAAAGCCACCGTCACGGCAGGACAGCTCACCGAAACGGAAGTTGATATCGTTCTGACCGAAAAGAAACAGCTCATCCGCCGCAACGGCATTCTTGAATACATTGACTTTGACGAGACCCTAGAATCCATCGGTGGCCTAGAGGAACTCAAGCATTGGCTACAGCAGCGCTCTAACGCCTTCACCGAAAGAGCGCGAGAATATGGCCTGCCCCAGCCCAAGGGTATGTTGATTCTGGGCGTTCCTGGCTGTGGCAAGTCGCTGATCGCAAAAACCACTTCTCGCCTTTGGGGGCTGCCCCTCTTGCGACTCGATATGGGGCGCGTCTATGACGGCTCCACCGTAGGGCGATCAGAGGCCAATCTGCGCAGCGCGTTGAAAACAGCCGAGTCTATCTCCCCCGTGATTCTATTTATTGACGAAATGGACAAAGCCTTTGCCGGTGGTGCTGGATCTGCCGACTCTGACGGGGGCACCTCCAGCCGGATTTTTGGCTCCTTCCTGACTTGGATGCAGGAGAAAAGCTCTCCGGTCTTCGTGATGGCCACCGCCAACCGTGTGGATCGCCTCCCCGGTGAATTCTTGCGAAAGGGACGCTTTGACGAGATTTTCTTCGTCGATCTGCCCACCCCTGAAGAGCGTCAAGAGATTTTTAGAATTCACCTATCCAAACGCCGCCAAGATATCGAGCGTTTTGATATTTCTCAGTTGGCAAACGTCTGCGATGGCTTCTCTGGCGCAGAAATTGAGCAGGCCATTGTGGCTGCTATGTATGAAGCCTTTGCCCAAGACCGTGAATTTACCCAACTCGATATTATTGCAGCCAGTCGAGCCACTATGCCGCTCTCAAAAACCATGACAGAGCAGGTTTCGGCCCTTAGAGACTGGGCTAGTCAACGGGCTAGACCGGCTGCTGCTTCCGTCGCAGAGTATCAGCGACTGGAGTTCTAAAGCTTTCTCCTGATTCCCACCAGGAGAAACGGTGAGCATCGCTCACCATTCCCACCAGAGATGTCTATATGATTCATCTCATTTTCAATCAGTTACGTTTACGATCTCAAATTTTCGGAGGAAAATCCAATGTCTCACTTCAGTACGCTTCGCACCAAAATCACTGATGTTGCGGTGCTCAAGTCATCGTTAGCCGATCTGGGCATTTCAACCAAGACTGAAGCCGATGTACGAGGCTACAACGGCCAACGCGTCCGCGCCGATCTGGTTGCAATGCTAGAGGGCGAGTACGACTTGGGCTGGTCTCGCAATACAGATGGTTCCTACGATCTGATCGCAGATCTCTGGGGCGTCGCCAAAAAGCATAATCAAACTGAGT
>JBAUJD010000391.1:0-2995 GCA_049683515.1 Thermosynechococcaceae cyanobacterium
AAGCACTGATTACGTCAAGCGCCAATACATCGGTAATGTGGGCAAGAAAGAGAATGGCATTGTGGCGGTGACCGCCTATGGATTATTCCAAGGGATGATGCAGAGAAAGCGTCTCAAAACGCTGTACAAGGAAATACCCTGAATTCGAGTGAACTCAGGGTATTAGGAAGGAGAATTGTATCCATCAAACACATTCAATCCAGTCAACTGGATCAATCCATCAGAGCTTAAGTGGTTTTCACTTGAACCTGCTCAGGGTTCTGCAATAAACCAACTAGCTCATCGATTCCTTTCTTGATGCGGCGCGTGACCGTTACCGGGCTAACCCCTAAGTGCTTCGCCACTTCCTGACGAGAAAGCTGCTGTAAGAAAACGGACTCAATCAT
This sequence comes from Thermosynechococcaceae cyanobacterium, assembly GCA_049683515.1. GTDB lineage: Bacteria > Cyanobacteriota > Cyanobacteriia > Thermosynechococcales > Thermosynechococcaceae > RCC1774. The sequence goes on from JBAUJD010000391.1 coordinate 387, forward strand.
TTCACGGGTCTTATCTTCAAGCTGACTGAGCGCGTGCTGTAGTTCCAGACGATCTTCTTCGTTGAGCTGCAGTGTCTCATAATGAGCGTCGGTGAGCGTATCACCCAAGGTCATGGTGGAATCAGACTGCTGATGACCAGAGGCAACCCGAGCATTAAGGCTGAGCGGCATCCGGTTTGATGCGGCTAGTTTAACAGAGCGCCACTCCTGAAGAGAAAGGTCTAGTTTATCTGCAATTTCTAAATCACTGGGCTGACGACCGAGTTCCATCACCAGCGCTTGACGAACCTTTGCGCCCTCGCGGTTAAGCTGCTGCCAGCGGCGAGGAATACGAACGGTATTGGCTCTATCTCTCAAGAAGTGGAGGATTTCGCCGCGAATGTAGGGGACAGCGAAGGAACTAAAGGCATAGCCTTGGGTGGGATCAAACCGTTCAATGGCAGTAATCAAACCCATGTAGCCGCACTGCTCAAGATCTTCGTAGGGTTCAGCGCATTGATGAGCTAGGCGATGAGCGACTTTGCGGACAAGGCCCATGTTGAGGCGAACAAGGCGATTTCTGAGACGAACCGAAGGCTCTTGACGGTAGGAGACCAAAAGCTCCATGGATTGAGATTGAAGAGTAGTTTGGTAAGCCATAGTTTTTAAGTAGTTGATAACGCCCTGTTGAAATCATTATGTGGGTAAGGCCAAGGCGGCACCATCGTTAAAATACTGAACTCTCTTCGCTCGTAATCCTGAAGCTTCCGCATTTACACGTAGTCTTCGTAGCAATGAACCTGAGTCCTAGCCCGTCAATACTGCCCCGTCAATCTTGCTGCAAGAAAGCCTTGAGATCGCAAAAATCAGAGGGCCAAACGTACTGACTATCAACCTGCAAAAGCACTGCCGCTGCCTGAATCGCCACCAGATCAATGGGACCATAGACATGGGGAAAGAGGGAAGCCGTCCTTAGATGTGCTGTCCCACCCGACAAGGGCGCAGGCGCTTCAAACTTTAACGGTGCACTCAGCCGCAGCGGATTAATTTCAAGAACAGCCAAGGGTTCATCTAAACTAGCAAAGTAGTCGTTCGCCACCGCCACCGTAGTGATCGGTGTTTCTGCACAGTGAACAAATCCATCAAGGGAAAATCGCTGGGGCGTATAGACGGCATCCTCAATCCCAGTCTTCAATTGAGACACTGGCACCAGATGATAGATAGAAGTTGGAGACATCATTAAACGCTTTCAGATGAATGAGAAACAAAACGCTGCTCCGACGTTACAGCCAGCGGCAACAGTTTGAGGCAGCCGTCGTCTATTGTTTCATGTTCTCCTATTAATCTATGAAAACCGCCCTCCTGATTGTGCTGATCATTATTCCAGGCATTGCTGGCGTGGCTATTTTCGGCCACTACGCGCTCTCGGACTGGGATCAGCTCCAGCGCGACTATGATGCAATGAAGCAGGTCGTCGCCACAACATCAGACTTATCGGCGCTGTTTAAGGCAAATTCAGCTCAAATGACGCAGCGGATTAACCTTTTTGCAGACGGAACCTGGACGCTACTAAGCGGTATCTTAGCCGCCATTGGTTTCCACGGCCTGCTCACTGACTAATTTCGTTCCTAAATGGGAACCCTGAACACCTAAAGACACGGAGAATGATTAATGGCGAAGTGGAAACTTATTATTCCAGCTCTAATTGGAGGTAGCGTTGCTATTGGGGGAGCTGCGGCCTATCTCTACCTCAAAGGAATCCCAAGTCAGGTTGGTATCGATCCCAACGCCAGCGCCAAAATAGTACCCGATGAAGCACTGATGGCTAGCTTTATTTCAGGAGACGATCAGGCTTGGTCGAAGCTCAAAAAATTTGGCACCCCTGAAGCCCAAAAAATATTCTCCGATGGCTTCTCAGCCTTTACCAACAATATTGAAGCATCCGCCGCCGCGCAGGATATTGATGTCGAAAAAGATATCTTGCCCTGGGTGGGCAGCGTCATGGTGGCGCTGATGCCTGCACAAGAATCTGAACCACAGCCGTTAATCGTAGTGGGCATCAAAGATAAACTGGCAGCTCTCAATTTCGCGAACAAAATGAAGGACAAGGGCCAGTCCTCGGTGAAAGAACAGGACTATAAGGGCATCAAGGTTCTAGAAGATACAAAATCTAAATCTTTCTTAGCAGTTTTAGAAAATCATCTGCTGGTTGCCAATAATAATAAGACCATTGAGCTGGCGATTGATACCGCCAAGGGCGATCCGTCCCTGGCATCGGAGTCTGCCTCAGAAATGAAAGATATCCTCAAAGACTTCCAAAATCCCGTCGCTCAAGTTTATATCCCTAACTATGCAACGTTTGTAGAGAATGTCTCCGCAGCTTCCGCCAGCCCTATCCCTTCTCAGTTTCTAGATCAGCTTAATCAAGTAAAGTCAGTGGTCGTGGGCGTCGGCATTGAAGATCAGGGGCTACGCATGCGTGCGATCGCAACCACCAACCCAGACGCCTCGAAGTGGACCTACAAGCCTATCCCCGGCACCGTCATTTCTGAATTCCCTGAAGATACGCTAGCCCTGATTAGCGGCAGCGGCATTAGCGAATCATGGAAAGCTGGGGTAGAGCAGCTCAA
>JBAUJD010000392.1:0-1762 GCA_049683515.1 Thermosynechococcaceae cyanobacterium
GGCTAGCGCCACAATCGTCTCTAGATTAGCGCCCACCGCAGCCCCCTTGAGCGTATGGGTGGTCCGCATCAGACTATTGATCACCAGCAGATTATCCCGCTCCGTCAGATGGAGCAGATCGCGCTCCATTGCATCTAACCAATCGGTGGCATCTGCCAAAAAGTAGAGGACTGGCGGGACTGCCCCCGACGCATCCTGAGCTTGGTCTAAAAGCTGAGTTAGGTTTCTCCCCTTCGCCGTTGTTCCCGTCCGACTCAAGAGCGTCGCCTGGGCTTCACGACAGCTACTCAGGGCTAACTGCCCCACCTCAAGGGTGGTGTCAGGGTCAGCTCGAAGCGCCGATAGGGCCGCACGGGCAATCACCACCAGCTTGGGCAACACTAAGAATTCCCCGAAGCCAAGCAAGTGCTGAAGATGAGACTCAATTTGCTCGGCCACTGGCGCAGATGGATTCAGACTCCTCTCTAGACGCTCTAAGACCTGTGGTAGCTCCGTCACACAGATCTGTTGCACTAAATCTTGATCCCGTTGGGCCATTCTGGCGAGATGACCGCCATAGGCCGCGCTGAGCTGGGTTTCTAAGGCGACAAAAATAGGTTGAGCTTGGGCCAAAAACTGAGCTGCATCCGGTGGTTCAGCTTGAGTGTAGGCGGCTCGGAGCTGCTGTAAACACGAGCTGATCTGCACCAATGCCTCTATCCATTCGGCCCTGAGTTCACTGGCTTGATCCTGTAGGGCTTTGAGAACGCCTCGAAAACGATGGGCCAATATTTCAACGCTGGGCAAATGGAAGTAGGCTCCGCCGCATCTGAGCAAGTGTGCTGAATGCACCAAGCGGTCAAGAATGGGGCCAGACTCTGCTTCCGTTTGTAACGCCTGGAGATCTTGATCCACTTGCTGCAATAGACCAATGGCCTCTTGGAGAAATCGCTGATGCGTCTGATCCTGGGACTCAGAGTTTGGGGGCATAGGGTGACTGATGACAGTGAATGAGTCTCGTCATTGAGCATAGGGTATAGCGATCAGGTTGATTCAACAACCGGCAAAGTTTCAGGAACAAAAGCCTCCACCCTCTCGGAGATCAGTGTTCATTCTGTATAGCAACGCCATACCCTAAGATCCCTGAACCGTGGTTTCCAATGTTTGGATTAGGTCGGATAACGCCATCGATTTCTCTAGCGTCTGGGTTGTGAGCGTCAACACACCTTGCACACTTTGTCGGGTCGAGGACATCGTTTGTGCCTGGGCAGGGATAACGTCAACAAGCTGCTGCAGCAGAACCGTCAGCGTCTCTTCATAGGCCGTTAATTGGTTGAGATGATGTCGCGTTTGCTTGACTAACTCAGTACCCACAACAGCCTGCTCGGTCCCCATTTCTATCGTCCCCATCATTGCCTGAGTATCTTGCCCCATCTTATCCACGAGGGGTTGAAGCTGGGTCGTTGCTGCCGTAATTTGCTGGGCGCAGGCTAAGACCGATTCGGTAGTATCAACGATGGCTCCTTGGTCCCCTGAACGCCCAGAGGAGATGGAGAGGTTAATCGCCAGTTGCCCCAGCGGCTCAGCGGCCTCGTTAATCAAGCTCACAATCTGAGCGATGCTCTGGGCCACTGCCCCTAGTTCTTCAAGGGTGTCGCTGGAGTGAGCCACCGTCTTTTGAATCTCGGTGATCACATCCACGGCTTGGTTAGCGCTGGTATAGCCAGCCTGCAAAGCCTGTGAAGCCCCCCGCCGTTCTTGCTCAGCTTTTTGGGATTTTGTT
>JBAUJD010000393.1:0-2271 GCA_049683515.1 Thermosynechococcaceae cyanobacterium
CAAGACCTAGAGGTCATGCCCGATGATTGGGGCTGGAAACGCTATGAAATTATTGATGGAGAACTTTTTGTGACCCACGCTCCCCATCTTAATCATCAAAATGCGGGTGGTAATCTTCATGTAGCCCTGGCAAACTGGTCTGAACAAACCCAGCTCGGCAAAGTCTTTGAAACACCGGGCGTGATTTTTAGCGTTCACGATGCCGTCATCCCGGATGTGGTGTGGGTGAGCCATGAGCGTCTTGCTAGCGGCGTTGATGATGCGGGGCATTTCACCGTTGCCCCTGAATTAATGATCGAAGTCTTATCTCCTGGCGAGCGCAATGAGCAACGCGATAAAAAGGCTAAGCTGAAGCTTTACTCAGTTCACGGCGTCCGCGAGTACTGGATTGTGAGTTGGCAGCAAAAAAGCATTGAAGTGTATCGTCGCCAAAATACCCAGCTCCAGCTTGTCACCACACTGCTAGCCGAAGACACGCTCACATCACCGTTGCTGCCTGAATTCAATCTGCCCATTGCCCAGATTTTTCGGTAGTTTCACCATATTTTCGCCATTTGGAGCCTCAAACCCGGTAGCTCTGACTCACAACTGACTTCATTCGGATTGTCGAGACGCTCAGGGGATCGATCTGGACGATAGAGATAAACCTGACGGTTTTTGCGATCAATTAACAATCCCAACCTCGCGCCATTGCTGATGTATTCTTGCATTTTGTTTTGCAGGCTCGTGAGTGTGTCACTCGAAGAGCGCAATTCATCACAAGATGCTGAGATCGCACCTCAATCGCTACCCTATAGATATGACTATGATTTCTGTAGACCAGCTCGGCAAGAATTACCCGATTGCCGTCAAAGAGCCGGGAATGAAGGGGACAATCTCCCATTTCTTCCGCCGCCAGCACCGGATCATTAAGGCCGTTCAAAATGTCTCGTTTCAGATTGAACCGGGCGAGATAGTCGGCTTCCTTGGCCCCAATGGTGCCGGGAAAACCACGACGCTGAAAATGCTCACCGGACTCATTCATCCCTCTGCTGGCAAAGTACGTGTGGCGGGTCACACGCCCTACCGACGTCGCAAACCCTTTCTAGAAAAAATCACCCTGGTGATGGGGCAAAAGCAGCAGCTTCTTTGGGATTTGCCTGCTCTGGATTCACTCAGAATTAATGCCGCAGTGTATGGCCTCACAGAGCGAGAGGCTCAGCGGCGGATTGGGCAGCTCACCGAAATGCTCTCCCTAGAAGGCAAACTCACCCAGCCCGTTCGGAAGCTCTCGCTGGGCGAACGCATGAAGGTTGAACTACTGGCGGCGCTGCTGCATCAGCCCCAGGTTCTATTCCTGGACGAGCCAACCTTGGGGTTAGACGTGAATGCTCAGGTGGGGGTCCGAGATTTTCTGCGGGACTATAACCAGCAGTATGATGCGACGATTTTGCTCACCAGTCATTACATGGCTGATATTACGGCGCTGTGCGATCGCGTCCTCTTAATCCATGAAGGTCAGCTCATCTACGATGGTGCCTTGGATGGCCTGCTAGATCGCTTTGCCCCCTATCGCGAGGTCAAACTAGAGCTAGAACAGACCCACACAACAGAACAGCTTTCGATTTACGGCGAAGTAGAATCGGTTCAGGGACGTCAAGTGCGATTGCTGGTGCGACGGGAGAAATTAACGGTTGCGATCGCATCCATTCTCGCCAACCTCCCGGTTCTAGATCTGACTATTACCGATCCCCCGGTGGAAGAAATTATCGGTCGCGTCTTTACGGCGGGGCAGGTGTAATGGGCCTGACATTAAGACGAGTCAAAACCTTTTTGTCGGTTTACTACGCCTTTATGGTGGAGTACCGTGCAGAATTGATGCTGTGGGTGCTGTCTAACTCGTTTCCGATCATCATGATGGGGGTTTGGATTGAAGCATCGCAAACGGGCCAATTTAACTATCCGCCCCTAGATTTTGCTCGGTATTTTATCAGTGTGTTTCTAGTGCGCCAGTTCACCATTGTTTGGGTGATCTGGGACTTTGAGCGCGAAGTCGTTGAAGGGAGGCTATCACCGCGTTTGCTGCAGCCCATTGATCCGGTGTGGCATCATGTTGCGGGGCATTTGTCTGAGCGGGTGGCGCGGCTGCCGTTTACCTTGGCGCTAGTCGTACTGTTCTTTGTGCTGTATCCGCAGGCGGCTTGGGTGCCGAGTTTGGGACGGGTGGTGTTGGCTGTGGTTGCGGTTGCGATCGCATTTGCCCTGCGTTTTTTAATGCAGTACACCTTTGCC
>JBAUJD010000394.1:0-9443 GCA_049683515.1 Thermosynechococcaceae cyanobacterium
GTCTCACCGCTAGGCGTAATGTGCTTGTAATAGCCCCCTAGAACGCTCCATTTCATTGTGGGCTTCACTTTCTCTAGATAAGCGGCCCATTCTTGCTTAGCCTTGCCCGTTTTACCTTCTATTTCCCACCATTGCTCTGCCTTGTCTTCTCGAATTTTAAAGTCACCTAAATTCGCTTTCCCTAGCATCTTAGCCAGAATCACGTTAGCGGCCCAAGCACGATCAGGGACATCAAGAAGTTGAACTAATGCATCTAAGACTTTGGGATCACTCGTGTTCGACAGCCAATAAATCTTGGGTGAGTCGAGGATAAATATTCTGAGATCATAGTCAAAATCAAAAAAAGTGTCCTCTTCTTCAGTCAGAACAATTCCTGGCGGCGCAAGAGTAGGGATTGGAGGTGGTCCATCAATTGAAGCACCTTGCTTGAAATATGTTCTACTTCCTATCGTCACCCATTTTACATGAAATTTTATTTTTCTATCATATATATCTTCTAAAGAAATCTGCCAGTTCCGTCTCTTCTGAATATCGACCTCAGCAAAAAAAGGAGAGGAGTCAGTCAAGTAAGTTGGAGGTATAGAGTTTAGAACAAAAAACATAGTACTTATCACCTATCGCTAAGGTTCTGTTAGTTTATTTATACAAGTCCGATAGGTGAAATTTCTGTTGTAGAAATCAGCTTTAAATTATTTCCTGTGCAGGTTACGGAAGGGTGTGAGTAGTATGCCTTACCTGCTCCAGTGGTATAAAGAGTAAAAAGCTCTCCATACTTTTGTCGTCTAGATTTACCTTTGTCTTTACCGGCTGTGTATTGACTGCGTAAAACATCATCCATAAGGGTACCTAGCTGCTTGGAATCATTGATCCAATTCGGTGCTTTTTTATATAGATTGTAGTAATAAGTACTAAGACTAGAAGTAGGTGACTTTTTATATGTGGAAATGATTTTTTGCCACATCTCACCCACTTCAAGACCTCCCCTCGTTTCATATTCTGCGGCAAAATAGACAAAGCTGTCTAGAAGTTTCACACCTTTAGCGGCATCTCTGTAGAGTTGACAGTATTGTTGTGCCCTCATAGCATTTCTAGTTTCAAAAAGAAACCAGGTCATAGCATCTTCTATTGCAAGTGTCCTAACACTCGGATGAGGCATGAATATAGTATTGTTTATTGTGTGCGCATAATATTCGAAAGCACCATTTTTATCTTTTGAATAGCCTCCAAACTCAATAGAAATACCCTTCGCAGCCGCATTGTCAACAGAGCTTTTCAAAAAGATATCACGGGCCACTGCACCGCAAGAAACGATCAAGTCGGCTGCGCTTTTATAGGGATAGGGATTCGGGCCTGTGTCTTGGTCGTTCTTCAAATTCCTCAAAGCAGTTATCAGTTCAGATGGAGTTGCCATAATCGTACCTCTTCCTTCGCAAATACAGGACTTGACCTGAAAGCCAAAGCATTTTCACTAGTTTTACCCAAAAAAGCGCAAATATAGAGCGATTTACGCACCGGCCTTCAGCAATATGGCAATATTAGGCGATCTGCAAAAAAAAAGTCAATATATTCGATTATTTCGTTATATTTGAGCCTAAACTCAAGAATACTCTACTTTTCAAAGCTTTAACCCATTTACCTCCTAAAACCTTTGGTTAGTCTCAAGCAAAGCTTCCGACACCATCGCCACCGCATCAACAGCCAGACCCCCGGCAACAATCGCCACCCTATTTCCCATCGCATTAGCCATGCGGTAGCCACACACAGAGTGTCAAGGGCAGATTTTTAGAGAAGAGCGGCTTGAAAATGAGCCAAGGTCCGCCCGTTTTCTTCGGGTGAACCGATAGTGACCCGAAGACCACCGCCGGTATATCGAATCGAAGTGCCCTGCCCCTTCAAGTCTTGGGCAAGCTGGGCCGTCGCCTCTGGTGACGCAGCTCGTAAATAAATAAAATTAGCGGCGCTAGGCCAAAGCTGAAGCGCCGGGATCTGGGCTAGAGCTTCGTAGAGCCGATCTCGTTCTACCGAGACTTCTGGCAGGGTTTGCAGCAGTGCTTGCCGATGGGTAATCGCTAGTTCTGCAGCCGCCAAAGAAACCGCCGTTAAGTTGTAGGGCAACCTCACCTTTTCTAAAACTCTCGTCAGGTCAGGGGATGCGATCGCATATCCCACCCGATGCGCGGCCAGCCGAAAGGCTTTCGAGAACGTTCGCAACACCACCCAGTTCGCCCTGGCTTGAATTTCAGCCACCAGTGTTTGCTGTGAGAACTCGTAATAAGCCTCATCTACCACCACTAAAATGTCTTCGGGCAGGCTCTTTAACCATTCCACCTCAGCCGCTGTCAGTGGATTGCCGGTGGGAGAATTGGGATGCACCACAAACACGGTGCGGATGGGTTGAGCGGTGGGGGTTGCGATCGCAGCTTGCGCTGCCTCTAAATCCATTGAAAAATCATCCTGGCGATCTATCGTGACCACCGGAATGCCCAAGGTTTGCGCCAAGATGCCGTACATCGAGAAAGTGGGAGCCGCCACTAAAATCGAGCCTTGCCCACCTAAACAGGTGGCAATGAGTAAAGAGCGGATCAGTTCATCAGAGCCGTTGCCCACTGAGATCTGGTCTGGCGTCGCGGCTTCGCTGACGTAGGCGGCAATCTCTTGCTTAAGTGTTTGGTGACCACCATCAGGGTAGCGATTGGCAGAAATCTGCTGCTGATAGATCTGGGCTAGCTTTTGCTTGAGTTCATCCGGCAAGTCGTAGGGGCACTCGTTGGTATCAAGCTGATCGGCTGGCTGATCGATTAACTCTGGGTGAGGCGTATAAGCAGTCAGCTCAGCGAGGTCAGAACGGATAAACGGCAGCATAATTCTCCTTGACTTGTCCCTATTTGTTAAGGTTTATGACAGACAACTATGAGACGGACTATGTTGCTGCAGCCCCATCAGCGTACCAAACTCGACGAGACTCAGGACGATTTATTCTATGACTATCCTCGGTTTGTCACCCATGTTGACGACAACTTTATTAAACAGCTAACCCAGGTCTATCGCGATCGCATCCCGGCCAACGCCAGAGTTCTAGATTTAATGAGCAGTTGGGTGTCCCATTTGCCAGACGAGGTGACCTATAGCCATGTTGAGGGTCATGGCCTTAATGCGGTGGAGCTGGCGAAAAATCCACGTCTAGATCACTTTTTTGTCCAAAACCTGAATGAGAACCCGAAGCTAACCTTTGAAGATCAAAGCTTTGATGCGGTGTTGATGGCGGTTTCGGTGCAGTATCTCCAGTATCCAGAGGCGGTGCTCAGTGAGGTGCAGCGTGTTTTGATGGGTGGGGGCGTTGCGATCGTGAGCTTTTCTAACCGGATGTTTTATCAAAAGGCCATTCAGGCATGGCGCGACTCCGGCGATCAGGAGCATTTGCAGATGGTCCGGTCTTATTTTGAGGCTGTGGCGGGTTTTAAGAAGCCGGAGGTAATTGTGAATCAGCCGGAAGAGAATCGTATTTTGGCGATGTTTAATATCGCGGTGAGCGATCCGTTTTTTGCGGTTGTTGCCCAGCGCGAAGAGGATTAGTGAGCGACTGAGATACAAGAATCTTAGACCGCTTCATCTAAAACTCGGATATGCAAAACCTCGTTGTGGATTAAAGGCTCTATCTGTGACTCTGCGACCACGAAGACTGCGATCGTTTCTCCAATGGCGTTGAAGACTTCTAAGCTGTAGCCATCTTCTTTATCTGTGACAGGATGGTGTTCTACTACTGTGGCGACATCACCTCGGCACAGCTTATATCGAGGGAAATCGTCCCGTAGTGCAACCCGTGTAAATAACTCAAACGCCATTACTTAGCCCTCTTGTTTGGATATAAGGTGATGAACTTGGTTTGTTGGGTTTCATGTTCAATCATCCAAATTGTGGTGATCGCTAGTTCGACCCCATTTGGCCCTACTAAAGTGCCTCGGATTTCATAAACATCGCCAAATCGGTTCTCTTCATCGCTTAACACTGCATCCCGTGGCAGAATCTGGCTTCTCAAGTCGGATTCCAATTTTTGCCAATCTAACTGAGCCAAGGGCAGCGATCGCACCTGTGCTTTTGACTCAGCAGAAAGCACCCCCAACCGTCGAGTCAACTGACGCAGAATTAACGCCAACTCACCCTCTTATCGTCCTGCCTGTCGTCCTTTCAGCTCACCTTTTTGCAAAATATCTTGGTAAATGACAGACTCACGCATCATGCCCTCCTGAAAAACTTGATAAATGAGCTGCTTTTAAAATCGCAACCCTGCTAACAACTGTACATAACCCGAAATTTCTCGACGTTGAGACTCTGACTCTATTCTACTCACGGCGATCGCTGTCTGTTTCAACAAGTTCTGTGGTTCCGCTGACGTTAACGTAGCAAAGAGCAACAATACCGGATCTTTTAGAAACATCACTGGATCCTGCTCCCATAATTTGAGAACTTGGTATTCATGGCGAGTGGTGCCCAATACAAAGGCAGACTCAATCTCAGTGCCGTCTGCAGGGGGGCGCAGCAGAACTAGCACCTGAGTAATGGGAATGCGATACAGACGATAGGGCCGCACCTAATAATCAAGAAAACGTAGAGGGAGTGTTGGTTCTGACTCTAGCTTGACGTGAAATTCGATATTCAAAATCTGGCCTTGAGTTTGCATCAAGATCACCGAATCGGCCCGAATTGGCTCAATACTCAGCTCGGTTTTGAGAATCTCTACCACAAGTATTTCAACCTCTATTGCCAACCACAATGGCTAGATCGAGAGATTTTTTTTAAGACTCCGTAGATGTACTCAGGTTAACGCCGGGTGGCGACGGTTAAGCTAATAAAAACCCCCAGCAAAAGCCAGGGGCGGTAAGGTTATTTGGGGAACACTAGATTGTTCTGACTCAGTTGCCCTCTGGAGGTAAGGCTCTAGAGAGCAACTGAGCTGCTCTTAATCTGTGTTATGTCCACATAATACCCATCTTGATCAGCAGATCGATCATTTGGGCAAAACTTTTTTGTTTTTTATTTTGAAACCCTTCGTTTTAGGCACTGGGGCGGGTCATTAATTCAACACCATCACGGTGATCAATCGATTGAAACGACACCTTGACATCTTCTTCACGGGCGGTGGGCAACACCTTACCGACAAAATCAGGGTGAATGGGTAACTCCCGGTGACCGCGATCGATCAGGACGAGAAGCTGCACCATCGGCGGGCGTCCATAGTCATTTAGAGCATTTAGAGCGGCTCGAATAGTGCGGCCACTATAAATCACGTCATCCACTAAAATGACAACCTTGTTTGACAAGTCAATCGGCAGCTCTGTTTGTGCGGGTGTACGAACGGTAATCTGATCGAGATCATCTCGATAAAAAGTGATGTCAAGACTGCCGACCGGCACCTCGATTCCTTCGAGCTGCTTAATCTGGGTGGCAAGCTCAGCAGCCAGCGGCACCCCCCGCGTATGAATCCCTAACAAGGCCACAGAGGACAAGTCACCAGAGCGCTCTACCACCTCAGAGGCCAACCGCCTGACCGTTCGGCGTAGCTCATCAGGATTTAGAATTTCAACGATATTTGTAGACATGCCCACCTCTAACGTAGAACAAGGGCTGCGGCTCTATCCCTCTATCTTCAATATTAAAGCTAGAGCCAACCATAGCAAAAAGCTATTGCGTGTGAGACGGAGCGCTAAATCAATTTGCTCAGGCGTGATCGGCAGAATAGGATCGCCAAGAAAGGGCTTCGGCTTCAATACACCTCGATACCAATTGGCCCCTCCCACCTGCACGCCTAAGACAGCAGCATAGGCACATTCACTCCAGCCCGCATTGGGGCTAGGATCGCGAGGCGCATCACGGCGACACAGACGTAGAACCGTGAAAAGCTTGCCCGAAAGGATGCCTAGGGTCAAAACCGTTAAGCGGCAGGGGAACCAAGTCAAGATATCTTCAAAGCGGGCGCTAAACCATCCCAGATCGGTGTAGGGTGCCTCTCGATAGCCCACCATCGAATCGAGGGTACTGGCGGCTTTGTAGGCTAACGTGAGCGGCACCGGCCCCACGCTTGGGATAAAGCTACCTAGCAGCGCGTAGAAAAGGGGGGCCATGACGCCATCGGTGGCGTTCTCGGTCACAGTTTCTAAGATGGCCCGCAGGATCTCGGGCGGAGAAAGACGGTCAGTATCGCGGCCCACGTAGTTTCTCAGCTTAAGTCTGGCCTGAACCACATCGTCCTTAGCCAAAGGGGTTAGCACATCTGCGGCGGCATCCCGGAGGCTGCGACCGGCAAAGCAACTGGCGAGTAGTGTCACCTCACCCAAGAGGCCCAGCGCCCAAGACCAGGAAGAGAGCCACGTCAAGATGATCCAACTCAGCGCTCCTGTCCCGGCAATAAGCCCCGCCCCTAGCCCTACCCCTGCAAGCCGTTTTTGCCAGGGTGATCGGCAATATTGGAGGGCACCTCTAACGTAGTGTCGAATCAGCCAACCCATCCCCTGTACCGGGTGTGGCCATCCCCAAGGATCGCCCATTAAATAGTCTAGAATCGCGGCAGACACTAGCACGACAGAGATCTTCAGATTGCCATCAACTAGGAGGGTTGGCACTGCTGACCCGCCATCTATACACCCGCCGAATGGCTATACACCATGTACATCCCAAACACATACAAAATAATGAGCGTCACCCCATCCCAGGTGACGTATTGCTGCGATTCTTTGACGGCGGCTCGATAGACTAAACCAACAATGGCAACGGCGGTCATAATCATCGCCACCAAGGCGGTATTGAGATGGATAGGACTGATGGCCGTCAATAAATCGCCCTTCCAGTAGGCCACATCGAATAAGCCAAAGATGCCTAGATTAAATAGATTAGACCCAAAGACATTTGAAACCGCTAGATCGACAGCATTGAGACGAACAGCCGAAATGGAGGTGACGACCTCAGGCAGTGAGGTGGTGGCCGCTAGTAATAGAGCGCCGATAAAGCTTTCGCCGAGGCCCGTGACCTCAGCGATGCGATCGCAAATCAACGCCAGCCAAGTCCCCGTCAAGACAATGCCGATAGAAAGCACCACAAAACGAACGTAGGCTTGTTGCAGTCGCATGTGCTGGTACTGAAATAATTCTGCTTCTTGGGCCAACACCTCAGTGCGCCGCTCCATTTCACACTTGGCAATCATGCGTCCACTCAAAAAATAGGCCACCAGCAGAATCAGGCTAAAAACACTCACCCAGCCCACCTGCAAAGACTGCCCCAAACCGCCTGCGGTCATACCTACCGCCGCAATTCCAATGAGGACGCAGCCCAGCCCAGCCGCCAACCCATGACTAATCTGTGCGCGCTGAAACAGAGGGTCGGGGCCACAAACAAAATCGAGCACCGCCAGAATCACCAAATTGAACAGACAGCTCCCAAAAATGCCCCCCGCTGCGAGGTCTGGTGCATCTAAAAAGGTGACGGCGCTCATGCCAGTGGCTAATTCGGGCAGTGACGTCACCCCTGCCAGCAAAATAGCCCCCACCCAGGTGCGGCCCAGCCCTGATTTCTCGGCAATCACATCGGCACCTTTAGCCAAACCTGAGCCAAATACAATCACCAAGACAACGGCAATTGCCAACTGTAGCCATAGGAGGATGCCCATTGCTTTACCCTATCTCTATCGATTCAGATCGTCTCCTGCCGCTCAGCGACTGGCTTGGCAATCAACGCCAGATCAATCTGCTCAGCCACAGGCTGATTAAGAGCCACCTCAATCCCTGGGCCAAAGAAGGTGGTCATCTTTTCTTGCTTGGCCTGCCATGCCTCTAGGGGCACGTCAGCAGAATTAAATTCTAAAACTAACGTGTAGGCTCCCTCCGTTGTCTTTTCTTGAAGCCCGATCAAGGCGGGACAGTCTTCACCAGAGGGGTTGAGTCCAATCCGTCCAAGATGTTCGTTAAGATGCCCGTCAATACCGTAGCGATAGCGAGTCACGTCAAGGCGAACCTGATTTTGAATCTCGGTGGCCTGCTGCTCCCGCAGAGCGACCACTTCATCAGCGGTGGGTTGTGTATAGGGAACGGGTTTGAGTTCAGTGATTTTGAGCGCCAGTCCCCCCAAGAACAAAGGGAAGCCATAGAAAAAACCCGCCAGATTAAGGGTGGGGTTACGAACAATAAAGCCGCCTAAGCCCAAAATAGCGAGGATTCCCCCGATAATTAGTCCAAGGGTAGCGAGAGAAATCTTACGAAACATAGGATCACTGAAGGTGCGATTAATCTGAGCCGATAGCCTCAATAGTCTCATCTAGGCTCAGAAGCCAATCCTACCAAAACTTATCGTCTTGAAACGAAGGTCCATAGAGTTTCAATGCCCCTTTCCGTACTATTTGAGCGTGGCGAATCCCCTGCTGTTTTACAATGCTGAAGTGTTATCAAACAAAAGTATGAGCAAAATTGCGATCGCTATTCTGGCGGCAGGTAAAGGCACTCGCATGAAATCGAGCCTGCCGAAGGTGCTACATCAACTGGGGGGGCGATCGCTCGTTGAACGCGTGCTCTTGAGTGCTACAGAACTCCATCCATTCCGTTCGATGGTGATTGTCGGGTATGAAGCGAATCAGGTGCGGTCTGATTTACAACACTGGCCCGATTTAGAATTTGTAGAACAGACCCAGCAACTCGGCACGGGCCATGCTGTGCAGCAGGTGATTCCCTATTTAGATGGCTTTGAAGGTGATCTGCTGGTGCTCAATGGTGATGTGCCGCTTCTGCGCCCTCAGACCCTGCAGACCCTGCTGCAGACCCATCGAGACAATGGTAATGCGGCCACGATTCTGACGGCTCAGCTGATCGACCCCACCGGCTATGGCCGTGTGTTTTGCGATCAGAACTATCGGCTCCAAGAGATTATTGAGCACCGCGACTGTACGCCCGAACAGCGCCAGAATCGGCGCATTAATGCCGGGATTTACTGCTTTCGCTGGTCAGAGCTGGCGAAAGTGCTGCCCAAGCTAACGGCAGATAACGACCAGAAAGAGTATTACATCACCGATGCCGTCAACTATCTAAAGCCTGTGATGGTGGTGGATGCTGACGATGAACAGGAAATTCTCGGCATCAACGATCGCAAGCAGCTTGCCACCGCCAACCAAGTTCTACAAAATCGCGTTAAAGATCACTGGATGGCGGCGGGGGTCAATTTCCTCGATCCGGGCAGCGTCACCATTGATGAGACGGTCACCCTGCAGGCCGATGTGGTCATTGAGCCGGATACCCACCTGCGGGGTAAAACGGTGATTGAAGCAGGTGCTCGCCTGGGTCCAGGCAGCTTAATTGAAGACAGCCATATTGGCGCTAACACCTCGGTTCTATATTCAGTCATCACCAACAGCCAAGTGGGAGCGGAGACCTGCGTTGGTCCCTATGCTCACCTCCGCCATCAGGCTC
>JBAUJD010000395.1:0-3408 GCA_049683515.1 Thermosynechococcaceae cyanobacterium
CTCTAGATGAAGCACTTCTTGGCTGGGAAGAAAATATTCTAAAAGTTCCACGAGCTAGCGATAGTAAGGAGTTTACCCGTCTATCCTCTACTCCAAATTCCGCATCACCAAAAGAGGACAAGATCCCCAATGGTAATTCACACCTAACTTCGGCACCCCCTAGACTGCCTGTACAGCAGTTCTATTGAGGGGAGTTATGAAGCGTCATCAACAAGGAGAATTACTGCCCATGGTGAAATTCCGTGAGATTATCCGTCTGTATGAAATGGGTCATAGTCAATGTGAGATCGCTCGCAGTTGCTTAGTGGCCCGCTCAACGGTGCAAGATTACATCCGTCGAGCAGCGGCTAAAACGCTTACCTATACTCAGCTTTCAAGCCTCAGCGACAGCGACGCCCAAACGCTTTTAGGCAAAGGCAAACGTAATCATTCATCCCAAGCCCATGTGATTGATTGCCAGCCCGTGCATCTAGAACTTCAGCATAAAGGCGTCACTTTGGCCCTGCTCTGGCAAGAAGGAATAGAAAGCGGTCAATGGCACTGTCTGTCGTCGTTACCAACAATGGCGCGGTCAACAGAACCTCTCAATGCGCCAAGTCTATAAAGGCGGTGACAAGCTCTTTGTAGACTACTGTAGTCCTACAATTCCAGTCCGGGATCTAAGCACTGGCGAGACGGTTGCCGTTCAGATCTTTGTTGCCTGTTTAGGCGCGAGCAACTATACCTTTGCCGAAGCGGCTCCCACTCAAGGCATTCCTCACTGGATTGGCTCTCACCAGAGAGCATTAGAGTTTTTTGGTGGTGTCCCAGCCGTCATCGTTCCCGACAATCTTAAGTCGGGTGTCACATCTCCTTGTCGCTACGAACCCGGCATCAATCGGACCTACCAAGACTTTGCTGAGCACTATCAAGTGGCCGTCATGCCTGCTCACCCCCATAAGCCGCGTGATAAAGCCAAGGTTGAAAAGGCTGTTCAGAAGGTCGAGCGTCAGATTCTCGCCAAGCTTCGTCACCAGACCGTCACCAGCTTTAGTCAACTCAATGATGCCATTTGGGAGCATCTAGCGACGCTCAATGAACACACGATGCAAGGCTATGGCCTCTCTCGTCAGACTCTCTTTGAACGCGTAGATCAACCTGAGTTAAAACCACTGCCAACTCACCCATTTATCCTGGCTTACTGGAAAGAGGCCAAGGTCAATCTTGACTACCACATTGAAGTTGAGCGGCACTATTATTCAGTGCCCTACTGGTTGGTTCGCTATCAAGTAACCGTCAAGAGAACTGAAAACTTGATTGAGATCTTCCATGACCATCAGCGCATCGCGCTTCATGAACGCTCCCGTATTCCCCATCGTCATTCGACCAAACCGGAGCACATGCCCCCTGAGCATTGGGCGTACAAGAGCCAATCAAAGGAACAGTTTTTAGCGTGGGCACAACGGATAGGACCGCACACCACGCAACAGGTGGAGGCCATTTTTGACCGCAAGCCCTATGAAGAACAAGCCTTTCGTACCCTCAAGGGCGTTCAACGTTTAGCGACCGACCATGGTGCGGTTCGTCTCGAAGCCGCCTGTCATCGCGCCAATACATGGGCCATGGTGGGGCTGCGTCATTTGCGCTCAATGCTCAAAACCCACTTAGAAACGGCTCCGCTACCCGTGAATGTACCTCATATCATTCCAGACACCCATGCCAATGTCTGTGGGCAAGACTATTACAGCTAATCAACAAAGAAAGTACGAAAACGATAATGCAACAAACGACGGAACAACTCAAAGATCTAAAACTGACCGGACTTCTAGAGGCTTGGCAAGAACAACAAACCATCGGAACCTATCATGACCTCTCGTTTGATGAGCGCTTTGCGCTATTGGTAGAGCGCGAACATATCCGCAGGCAGAATCTCCGAGTTCAGCGGCGATTGAAACAGGCACAACTGCCGGTGCAGGCCACCATTGAGGAGGTGGACTTTGGCATTCCTAGAGGTCTCAAAAAAGTTCAGTTTCTCAATCTCGCTCAAGGACAGTGGGTACAAGATAGGTTCAATTTAATCTTGATGGGACCAACGGGAGCGTGTCACTTTTGCGAGAGAAAAATGATAATGGCATTGCAGTAGCTTATTTTTCCTGCCATGACTCCAGAAGCGCAACGAGACCTCGAACTCTGTGTCAATCGCATCTCAGAGATTCTGCACCAAGACGCTCAAACCCAGTCATTGCCAATGGATACCTTGGCAGAGCTTGAATCAACCGTTCGCCAACAACTGCAAACTCATGTCTCACCAAAGATGGGTCTTTTTTTATCAACTCCGTTAGCCCCCCGCAAATTGGAGCATACCGACGACCCTTAAAAAGTATTTTGGGCACCTTAAGGCTCACTCAAGAGCAAGCAATAGCGCTGGATGTCAAAGCCAGCAGTCGGTTAAGTCCCTATCTGGAGATGTGTGCCCTCCGCCTCAGTGCGAACGTCTCCTACGCCCATGCTTCAGAAGATATTGCGGTCTTTACAGGTATCGCTGTGAGTGCCAAAACTCAGCAGCGTTTAGTCCATCGCCAATCGTTTAGCCCACCACCGATTGAAGACACCGTCAGGCAGATGAGTATCGACGGCGGCAATATTCGTGTGCTTACCCCAGAGTTGAAGGGCAAACCGTGCCCGTGGCGCGGCTACAAAGCAGCTCGCATCAATGGCGATGGGGTTGGCGTTGCCTACTATCAAGACAATGAGGGTCTATGCCTGTGGGTGAGAACACTACTATTTGCCACAATGCTCTACTGTCTCGGTGATGGTCATGCAGGGATCTGGAAACTCTACCGTCAGATGCTACTGCCCACGCCACAGCAACAGATTCTTGACTGGTTCCACTTAATAGAGAATCTTCACAAAGTTGGGGGCTCTATCAAGCGGCTTGAGCTGGCTGAAACCTTGTTATGGAAAGGGAAAGTCGATGAGACAATTGACTTATTCTCCAGCCTTAGCAAGCATCAGGCACAGTGCTTTTGCCAATATCTACGCGACCATCAACATCGGATCGTTAACTATGACTACTATCAAGCTGAGGGGATTCCCATTGGCTCTGGTGCGGTTGAGTCACTGGTGAAGCAAATCGACCGTAGAACTAAGATCTCAGGGGCACAGTGGAAGGAAGAACATATTCCCAAGGTACTGGCCCATCGCTGTGCCTATCTCAATCGACACCTTGAGCCTATTTTCCTCTCGCAAAAGTGACACGCTCCCGAACTGACTTCGCTTGAGAAAGACTATAATCGACAACTCAGTCGTGAACGCATTGGTGTTGAGCATGTCAATGGTCGTCTGAAGGTCTTCAAGATTCTCGCTCAGCGTTATCGCAATCGTCGTCGATATGGTCTGCGATGCAACTTGATCGCGGCGCTGTACAAC
>JBAUJD010000396.1:0-3249 GCA_049683515.1 Thermosynechococcaceae cyanobacterium
GTGCAAACCTCTGGCAGCAGCCAGCTTTTAGTGCAGCTCCCCGGCGTCAGTGACCCCAAGGAAGCCGAACGCATTCTGGGGGGAACGGCCCAGCTTGATTTCCGAGAGCAAAAAAAAGGGTCTGAAGCTCAGCTCCAGGTTGAGCGGCAGGTGCAGCTCCAGCTTCAGGCCGTGCAGGCCCAGCTTCAAGATGATAAAGAGACCGACCCTAAAGCACTCGCAGAGGTAAAGGAGAAGCTTAAGGGTAGCGAAGATGCGATCGCAAAACTCTACGAAGCCCCTAAACTCACCGGAGACGACCTTCGGGATGCCTTTGCCCAACCTCAGCAAGGGGTCGATACCTGGACCGTCGTTCTGCGCTTTGATGCCAAGGGCGGCGATAAATTTGCCGAGTTAACCAAAAACGTTGCGGGGACCGGTCGAACGCTGGGTATCTTTTTAGATGGCCGTTTGCTCAGCTCTCCCACTGTCAACGTCCAGTTTGCCGAGAATGGCATTACCGGCGGTAGCGCTGAAATCACGGGCGACTTTACAGCCGAGTCCGGGAATGAGCTTGCAGTCCAGTTGCGTGGTGGAGCCTTACCTGTGCCGGTACAAATCGTTGAGAATCGCACCGTTGGCGCAACCCTGGGTCGAGATAGTATTCGCAGCAGCGTCTATGCCGGCTTGAGCGGACTGATTTTAGTTCTGATCTTTATGGTGGCCTACTATCGCCTACCGGGCGTCATTGCAGATATTTCTCTCTGCGTTTATGGCCTGCTCACCTTCACCATTTTTGTTCTGGTAGGCGTCACCTTAACCTTGCCTGGAATTGCAGGGTTTATTCTCAGCATCGGGATGGCGGTGGATGCCAACGTACTGATTTTTGAGCGTACCCGTGAAGAATTACGATCGGGCAAAACCCTCTATCGTTCGATAGAATCTGGGTTTTATCGCGCCTTCTCTAGCATTCGAGACAGCAACGTCACCACTCTAAGTGCCTGTGCAGCTCTGATCTGGCTTGGCTCTGGTTTGGTGCGCGGCTTTGCGATTACCCTAGCTATTGGCGTTTGCATGAGTATGTTCACCGCTATTACCTGTAGTCGCACCCTGATGTTTACCGCCATTAGCTTTTCTAATCTGCGTAAGGCAGAGCTATTTGACACGAAGAAGGTAAAAGTCGCCTCATGAAAATCAACCTGACAAAACGGCGATCGCTATGGTGGTCTATCTCTGCATTCTTCATTGCCATCGGCCTTGTTGCCATGGTTCTGTCTTGGCAGCAGTTTCGATCTCCTATTCGGTTAGGGCTTGATTTCGTGGGCGGGACTCGGCTGCAGTTTGAGCGCGACTGTACCCAGCCCAGCAATTGTGCTAGCCCTATCCAGGCGGCAGATGTCCGAGAGGTGCTCGCTAAAGCTGAGTTGGGCGGCAGTACGATCCAGGTGATCGGTACGTCTAAGCAGGCCGTTTCAATTCGGACCAAACCTTTAGATGTTGAGGCCAGAACCCAACTTCAAAAGGCACTCACAACAAAGTTAGGAGTCTTTGACGCTCAGAAAACTCAAATTGATACCGTTGGCCCCACCCTGGGTAAACAGCTTTTAACATCGGGGCTTTTGGCTTTGTTTGTCTCCTTTGGCGGCATCATTGTCTATCTGACGATTCGGTTTCAGTTTGACTACGCCCTGTTTGCGATCGTGGCGCTGTTCCACGATGTCTTAATCACATCGGGATTCTTCTCTGTTCTGGGCCTAGTTAGAGGCGTTGAAATCGATAGCCTCTTTATTGTTGCCTTGCTCACCATCATTGGCTTCTCAGTTAACGATACGGTCGTCATTTATGATCGGGTCCGCGAAACCTTGAAGCTGAGGGGTGGCAAAGGAGGCATTAATGAAACAGTAGAATTGGCCGTCAACCAAACGCTGGGGCGCTCGATTAATACCTCTCTCACCACCACCTTGCCCCTGATTGCCATCTTTCTGTTTGGGGGTGAAACGCTGAAGTACTTTGCTCTTGCCCTGATGGTTGGTTTTATTGCAGGCACCTATTCCAGTATTTTTATCGCCAGCACACTGCTCGCTTTTTGGCGTCAAGGAAGATCCCCCCAAAGCAACAGCAATTTTAGTGACGCAGCCATTCCTAATTCTGAGGAGAACTAAGACTTGACAACGGTAATGGGTAAACTCTTAAAAGAAAAAATGCACGATGACCCCATGGCCTACCAAGATCCCCAATTCAACGCAGAGATTTGGCGTTTACACCGGCTCACCGTCTATGCCCGCTGGGTGTTTGTGCTATGCCTGTGGTTGACGGTGGGGGTGCTCAGCTTCTTGGGGTTGCGATCAAGCATCAACCTATGGCTTGAATACTTTACCTGGGCAGCCTTTCGGGCGGCCTTTCGCTATAACGGCCTCGCCACCGCCGGACTGGGTCTGTGCCTGGGAACAACCCTAGCGGTCTTGATTTGGCAAAGCCGTAATATTCTATTTGGTCTTCCTGAACAGGAGCGATCTCGATTGAGACAAAGAGTGACCAAGATTCATCAGCAAGGTACCAGCCATCCGCTATGGCGTTGGGTCTGTCAGCACAGATCTCGGAACAAAATTCTATAGCAACTGGCACCGGGTTCAAGCAAAAGTCACTTTCTCCACTGCGCGCCAAAAACATTGCACATCAAAGCGAGTGCTCAAGGGGTTCACCAAGCTTTGCTGCATAAATCAACTAATCACCACTGATGAGAACGATAGCTGTGAGCATTCAGCTCAAGAGTGAAATATTATTTCACTGAAGTAATTTCACCGACAAATGTGTGCATGCTACAGCTATAGAGGTTATTTAGGGACGATTCAGAGGTTTGAGTTATGACTCACACATTAGCCCCTTCCACTGGCGGGCAGGAGAAACATCAGGTCAATATGGTCCAGACACTGGCTCATCGAACCAATGTAGCCAGTGTTCAACGAGACTTGCAGTTACTCAAGCTACTGCAGCAAGAACGGCAGCAGCTTAGTACCCCTACCAAACAGAAGTCACATGAATTGTTTCAGCGTTTCAAGGCACTGATCGCCAAGCGTACCGAGATCAGCGTTGAGAAAATTCAAGCCCCTTCAGGCCAGACTGCTTGGCGTGTTTATAATCCACGAACAAGGCGGTCAAGATATACAGAAACACCTGCTGAGGTTTTGGATTGGCTAGAGGCCCAGCATTAACGTCTTGAGTGACTTACGCGCTCATAGGTTACGGTCATGAAGTAGATCACCTGTGATC
>JBAUJD010000397.1:0-5698 GCA_049683515.1 Thermosynechococcaceae cyanobacterium
GCCCTATATTGTGGCCCAAGTTCTCGGAGCAATTGTCGCTGCGGGCTTGATTTTCGTGATTGCCAACGGTGGACCAGATGGAATTAGTATGACGGGTAGCTATCCATTGGCAACCAATGGTTTTGGCGCAGACCATTCACCAGGTCAATATTCGCTTTTAGCTTGCCTGATCACTGAAGTCGTCATGACCTTTATGTTTTTGATGATTATCTTGGGGTCAACAGATCGACGTGCGCCTGCAGGGTTTGCGCCTATTGCCATTGGTCTGGGGCTAACCCTAATCCACCTGATTAGCATCCCCATCACCAATACATCCGTTAATCCAGCTCGTAGTACTGGACCTGCTCTGATTGTCGGTCTGGCTGGGAATCTAGAGATGTTTGCCCAGGTCTGGCTATTCTGGCTTGCACCCATTGTGGGAGCAGTCATTGCCGGTTTTGTTTATAACGCTGTGTTTGAAGAAATTCCTGCAGGAACTGTACCTGAGCGAGAATTGATTGAGCGATAAAGGATTTGGCACCTTCAATAGCTCTCGTTTGATCTGTTGAAAAGATTGCTCTTATTTCTTCAGTCTTGCCGAAAGTGCCTTCTTCTGAGGGCACTTTTAATTTTAAAGGCTTAAATTCGCCACAGGGCTAGATCGCCTTCGTCGGTCTCTTCAATATATTGGCCGGTCACCTGCGCCACTTCCTGTGGATCCCGCTGTTGCCATTCCTGCAGCGTTTCAACCCGAATCGCGGGATTACCGTTCACCATAGGTAAATGCTGAGCGATCGCAGTCAATGTTCCAGTCGTTTCGTAGATTACAGAAACCTGAGACTGAGCTTCAAGGGTTGCCATGCGCTCCGTAAACACCTCTGGCTTTGCGTTGAGCATATATTCATGCCCTGACAACTCTTCGCCGTTGTAAATCAAGATATGAGCGTCAAATTCAAAGCTGCTGTGCGTCTCGGTCGCTGGTGACGCCTTCACAGGTGACTTTAATAGGCTAAAAATCACTGGTGATCTCCCCTAGGTAATCGTGACTCATCTCTGGCTCTCTGACTTGCGTGATTGGGTGTATATCAGTAGCCATTTGTTTAAAGTGTGCCCTTGACGACTCTAAAATTAGCGATCTAGACAATCTTGGCTCATCAACGGTGGCCTCCATTGATATTGCCCTAAGTTGATTTTATTGGTGGTAGTGAAGATTACATCTTCCTGTTCTAGTAGAACACGTTGGAGGTCATCACTGCCCTGGCGCTGGGGTGAGTGGGAGATTTCTCCCTTGGCATTAACCACGCGATGCCAAGGGATATCAGCGTCTACTGCGATCTGAAAGAGCGCATATCCCACTTGACGGGCGTATCCATTCTGTCCCAGCAGTGCTGCAATCTGACCATAGGTTGCGACCTGCCCCACGGGAATCTGACGCACTAACGCATAAATCTGTTCATATAGCTTTGAAGAATGAGAATCTGTTTGCGTTTTCATCTAACTAAAGCCATGTTCTGCTAGAAAATCTAACGAAATAGGCTGTACTGATTCTTCTTGGTGGGCAGACGGTTCCCGTAAATGGGGCGATCGCAAAAATTTAGCCACATATTTACCGAGCACATCGGTTTCTAGATTGACCCTGCTGCCAGCGCTAAGCTGCTGCAGATTTGTCTGGGCAAAGCTGTGGGGAATCACCGCCACCGAAAACCAAGACCCTTCAGCGTTACAATTCGCCACCGTCAAGCTAATGCCGTTCACGGTGATGCTGCCTTTTGACACAATGTAGTCGGCAATGGGGGAGGGAACCTGAAAGCTAATTTCCCAGGAGTCTTGAGTTTGGACCACCTGTTCAACGGTGCCAATACCATCGATATGGCCCGTGACGAAATGACCGCCCAGGCGATCTCCCACCTGCAGCGCTGGTTCAAGATTAACCAAAGATTGGGTGTCAAGCCGCTGCTCTAAAATGGTTCGCTGCAGCGTTTCGGGAGAGGTAGTGACGACAAAACCTTTTGATACAAGGGTTTCCACCGTCAAACAGACACCATCCACCGCCACACTATCGCCAATGGCAAGAGTGGCTGTCCAGGGCTGCGGTGAACACATCACCTGCAATTGGGTCGGCCCCTTTGACTTCAGATAGCCCGTTCCTTGAATAAGTCCTGTAAACATACTGCTAACCATCAACATACTGTTACATTGCATGGGTATTTATCCCGTTGTCAAAGCCCCCCAGAAATAGCTACGATCAGGTCGCAGGTTTTTCTATGCTAAATCAGCTAGCGCCGATCCTGGCAGATGCTTTGGTTGACACCAAACGCTCTCATTTAGGAATCAAAGTTGCTCATTCACTGGGGCAATTGCCTGCTCACACTTCTTCTGGACTGAGTTGATGATCGAAATGAATGTTGCGGGGATCGCGCTGGATGCTTCTAGCCGCTTACCCATTGTTCTCTTAAAAGATGGTACGGGCCGCAGGGCGCTCCCCATTTGGATTGGTCAAACCGAAGCGCGCTCTATTCTCAGTGCTTTAGAGAACCAGAAGCCTCAGCGTCCTATGACCCACGATCTGATGGCAAATTGCTTGATGGAGTGGGAGCTAGAAATCACTCGCGTGGTCATTCATTCCCTTGAAGACAGCACCTACTATGCTGTGCTGACGATGGAGCAGGGGGGCGTCACCAAGGAAATTGATGCCAGACCCAGCGATGCAATAGCACTGGCGCTCAGAATGGATACGCCCATCTGGGTGCTCGAAGAAGTGGTCGCCGAAGCCTCTATGCCCGTCGATCAAGAAGCCGACGATCAAGAGCAAGAAGAATTCCGGGAGTTTTTAGAGAATATCCAGCCCGGCGACTTTACGAAGAGTCTAGAGGGTGATGAAGCCAACGGCTGATGCACTATCGCCGCTTCGGAAAAACTAATCTAAACATCTCGGTCTTTTCGCTAGGAACAATGCGGTATCTGGCTTCCGCTGCGAATGCAAAGGCCACCATTGCTCGGGCGCTAGAGCTGGGCATCAACCATATTGAGACCGCCCAGGGATACGGCAAAAGTGAGCTGTATCTAGGCGATGCGCTGCGGGGTCTGGTGCCCCGTGAACAGGTCATTATCACCACAAAAATTACGCCTCAGCCAGATGCAAACTCAATGGCGATGGCGATTGATGAATCTTTAGACCGACTAGGGCTGGCGTATGTCGATTGTTTGGCGCTCCACGGCATTAATACGCAGGAACACTTGAGCTGGACAAAGAACAGTATGGGGGCGGTTTTGGATGCGATCGCATCCCAGAAAGTCCGTCACGTTGGCTTCTCAACCCACGGCCCCTTAGATCTGATTTTAGACACCCTCAACACCGACTTCTTTGAGTTCGTCAATCTGCACTACACCTACTTTTGGCAGCGCAACGCCCCCGCCGTCGCCCTCGCCCACCACAAAGACATGGGCGTCTTTATTATTTCCCCTGCCGATAAAGGCGGGATGCTCTACACGCCACCCCAAAAGCTCCAGAATCTCTGTGCGCCCCTCGATCCCCTTCATCTCAACGCTCGATTTCTCTTGAGTCAGCCGCAAGTTACAACCCTGAGCGTCGGAGCTGCAAACCCTGGTGAGCTGGATTGGCCCTTAGAGCCATCAGACCAAACTGGTCCTTTAACAACCCATGAGCAAGAAATATTGAGCCGCCTTGAGCAAGTTGCCACCGAAACTCTCACCACAGATCGCTGTCTGCAGTGCCATGCCTGTCTGCCCTGCCCAGCAGAAATTAACATCCCCGAAGTGCTGCGGCTACGGAACCTTGCGGTGGGCTACGACATGACCGAGTTTGGCCGTTATCGATACCGCATGTTTGAAAATGCAGGACACTGGTTCCCCGGTCAAAAGGCTAGCCGCTGCACAGAATGCGGCGACTGTCTGCCCAGATGCCCTGAACAGCTCAATATTCCAGCGCTTTTAAAAGACACTCACGAGCGCCTCAACGATCAGCCGCGCCCTCGCCTGTGGGACTCGATCTAAAGTGCCTTACCCAGAACGCCCTTCTCGAACCTTGGGACAGGCCGCAGCCTTGGGCTGTGCCGATGAGCACTGGGTTGCTAAACAGGGTTGATCGTAAATCGGTTCTTCCTCTAGGGGTGGAGCGGATTGCCCAAACACCATCTCGCAGCTCAAATCTTCAAAGTTCGGCGTCAACGTTAGCGGGAATCCAAATTCCTGAGCAAAGAAGTCCTGAGTGGGCAGCTTACACATATTGATGCACATGCCCACACAGCCACTCTGTTCTAGATAGCGACACTTCTTAATGTGAATGCCGCTACGCTGAATTTTAGATTTCCCTTTAGCATCTTTAACCTCTACTTCTTGAAGCTCGCAGGGACCGACCAGCCATTCAAACATGTGACTGGCGAACCAAGCGTTCCATTCTAAAATGAGCTTTGCCGGACGGACAAGGGTGCGAATAGACCAGAGAAGAGGAGAAGGGATTAGCGATCGCAACATATCGCCAATCACCCGCTGTTGCCCCAGAGCGTCATAGCCTTTTACGACCTGCTCAGATAAATCAACCAGTCCTTCATACCCCGTTAGGTCAGTCTTTTTGCCCACCGCCTGCGACATTTTGTAGGCGAAAAAGCCAATAAAAAATCGATCAAGGCGGCTATCAGAATATTCTTCGGTTGGTGCAGTCATAAATGGTTGATTCGCCCCACAATAGGGCAGCATTGGATCATATCTAGTCTACAGTTGTAGACCATTTCCCAATGGAAGGTATCACCATGGCCCTAGTTCCCTGCAACGTGTGCGGCACCCTCAACAGCGATGAAGCAGAAATCTGCCTCAGTTGCGAGTACCCCATCAAAGGCCGCAGGCGTCCCGTTATTTTTCAGTGGGCGGCTTTATTGCTGCTGATTCCCTTTGTGATTACCGGGTTTTCCTTTGCCTTTAATTGGTTTAGAGAGCAACAGCCCCCATCTTCTCCAACAGATAAAACGGCTTATCGCTAGGTAAACGGCAGTGACTTCCAGAACGCCCGCCAATCAATTTTAGGGAGCCGAATACCTAAAAAATGTCCATCCTCATTTTCTTTTACCAGGTCGGCAACAGGTTCAGGGATGCTAGGTTCCCGCCAACGAACGGTGGCATCCGTCAACGGCTCTAACGTTGTCCCTGGATAGTAAAATTTCAAGATCTGCGGGGCTGACCATCCGAGTTGGCTCAAGTGCTGAGCGCCCGTTTGACTAAGGCCCACCGCATGGCCCCAACCTCCACCGATAAATCGATAGCCTTTCAATACCTTCTCTGGCAGAGCTGGACTCCCTTGATTGTCGGCATTGGTAACGGGAGGCTTAGTTTCAAACATCGGTTCGGTATAGAACAGTAAGCTCTTTGCGCCCTTTATACCCTGAACAATTTCATCTTTGATCAGCTCCACTGTGCCAATGTCGGTGGTAACCGTAAGTTTTTGCACTCGCCCACCGTGAGAGCGTTCTGTAATCTCCAGTTTCTTGATGGTGCCGAAGCCAGCGAAGGGGTGCTGCTTTTGTTTGAGAAACTTCCGCAGAATCTCATTCATCTGAGCTAAGGTCGGCTCCTGCCGCCACCGGAACGTGGACCAAGTCTCTTCATTAAAGCCCTTTTTTAGGTTGATAAAGGTGCGAAAATTGTTGGCATCTGCAAGGCTGCGGGTCTTCAGATCCCAGACTTGGTTGGGGGCGGCATCCACTTT
>JBAUJD010000398.1:0-2383 GCA_049683515.1 Thermosynechococcaceae cyanobacterium
GCTAAATCTTTGTTCTGGCCGACATCATCTGTTATGCAGGTACTCTCCTATCGCACTCTACCTAAAAGTACGGCGGGGTATAGAATCCGGCCTGTGTGTGTGAGCCTAGCCCGATATCAGCAACTGGCAACGTTCATATTGAGTTCTTTTGCTCAAGATGAGGGTGGGCAACTGCAGGCGGTGACCAAACCTTACCGAAATAGAGGCAAGTTCTACTATGCAAAGGGAGACTACTCAGCGTTAAGAACCTGCAATGATTGGCTGGCCGAAGGCTTAAGACTCGCCAATATTAAAACGCCACTGTGGTCTGGGACAGCCCTCGCCATCTTTCATCACTTAGATCAGGGCTATGCTTCCTCTGGACAGCCCCAAAATAGCCTTGAACGGCAGTCACTTTAGGACTAGAGTGATGCTCAATCTTGCCTAGTGTCTTGCTGATCGTAGTGTTGGCGCGCTGCCACCATTTCAGGGAAGTGCGCCCTGGACCATGTTGCGATCGCAAGTAAAGGCTCCATCAAGGTTTCTCCCAGAATGGTGAGGGAGTACTCCACACTCGTTGGCATCTCTGAGAGTACAGTTCGCTGCACCAATCCATGTCGCTCTAGCCGTCGTAGCGTCTGCGTCAGCATTTTTTGTGAAATACCCTCAATGCGACGCTGAATCTCGTTGTATCGTCGTGGCCTATAGGCGAGACAGTACATCACAATTACGCTCCACTTATCTGCAATCACGTCCAGGGTTTGCTGAGTTGGGCAGTTCAGGGTGAAGACTTCAGGTTCAGGAAAATTGTGGACCATTGCCGCCACGCACCTTTTGGTGCCTTATTGTGTTTCTGCAAGCCCTATTCTAGCTTGAAGAAGAACAAGGGCGTTGTGAATCAACAGCCCATCGCGTAAGACTTCCCGCAATTGAGTGAGCCAACCTTCATGACTTCAAAGCTTGATCTCTTCTCTCCCCTGCAACTGGGTTCCAATACCCTGCCCAACCGCATGGTCATGGCCCCGATGACTCGCCTCCGGGCAGTGGGTTCAATTCCCACCCCACTGATGGCGGAATACTATGCCCAAAGAGCCTCAGCCGGGTTGATTGTCACCGAATGTACAATGGTTTCACCGCTCAGTAATGGCTATATCAACTGTCCCGGCATTTATTCACCGGAACAGATCAGCGGTTGGCAACGGGTGACCGAGGCTGTTCACGCTCAAGGTGGCAAAATCTTTCTGCAGCTATGGCACAGTGGTCGAGTCGCCCATCCTTCTCTGTTAGGGGGTGAGCTGCCCGTGGCTCCCAGTGCGATCTCCGCCATCGGCACCCTCCACACGCCTGCCGGGAAAGTGACGTTAGATAAACCTCGGGCACTGGAAACGAACGAAATTCCTGACATCGTTGGGCAGTTTCGTCAGGGCGCTAAAAATGCAATGGAGGCGGGATTTGACGGCATTGAGCTACATGGTGCCTTTGGCTATTTAATGTATCAGTTTCTCCATGACAGCTCGAATCAGCGCACCGATCAGTATGGGGGAACGGTTGAAAACCGCGCTCGGTTTCTGTTAGAGGTGGTCGAAGCCGTGTATGGGGTCTGGGGGCCACATCGCGTTGGCATCAAACTCTCGCCTAGCAACACGTTTTACGGGATGCAGGACTCAAACCCGAAGGCGACGTTTCGCTATGTCCTTGAACAACTGAACGCCTTTCAGCTTGCCTATGTGCATTTAATGGAGCCGAATGAACAGGATCTAGCTGCCCATGCCGTGATTAATCCAGCCCTCTCTCTCTTTCGTCCTTTCTATCAGGGCGTCATGATTACCAACGGAGGGTACGACAAGTCGAAAGGGAACCAAGTGGTGGCAGAGGGAACAGCAGAGCTAGTCTCCTTTGGTCGGCCATTCATTGCCAATCCAGATTTACCAGAGCGGTTTGCCACTGATGCGGCGTTGAATGCCCCAGACTTTGCCACATTTTACGGTCGAGATGAACAGACGTTAGCTCAGGGCTACACCGATTATCCATTTCTGACCCCGTAAATCCTGCAGGCTTTTAGATTCCAGCAACCAATCAGGCACGCCGCATTCGTTGACGTTATCCCAGCTCAGAGCAGGGTGAGTTAATCATGATGCTAGTAACTATACTGTTGCAGTCCCGTTCACCGATTACGGGGCTGAGTGGCGATCAATCTGTTGGGCAAACGCCTGTAGCGCTTTGCGATAGGTAGCCCCAGCGACTTGTTGAACATTGTTGTGGTCAGCAGTTTGAATCCATAGCGATCGCTTCGGTTCTTTCGCCGCCTGAAATAGCGCCTCCCCGTGCCAAAACGGGACGATTTGATCGGCCTGCCCATGAATCACCAGCACCGGACCGTTGACCTTGGCAAGGCGATCAATGT
>JBAUJD010000399.1:0-1973 GCA_049683515.1 Thermosynechococcaceae cyanobacterium
CGACTGCATTCGTGGCCTGTCCAGGTGGTGAATTGACCTTCAGAACTCGACAGCCTGGAGAGACATTCTCAACGACAAACGCCGCTCCATTAGGGCCACAGGAAACTAGAGTGTTGGAACCCGACGTTGTTGCGGGTGCAGCGCTTCCAGTATCAGAGCTAGGCTCAGCGCCACCGGTATTAGGACCAGGCTCAGCGCCACCGGTATTAGGACCAGGCTCAGCAGGACTTTCACTTTCAGGAGTAATGGTCTCTTCAGGAGCAGCAGGTGTTTCTTGCTCCATCGCTGGAGGGCTTTCTACACCGGGTGTAGTGGGTTGAGAGGGAGGTTCAATCCCTGATTGCGCAATGGCACTGGTGCTCGATAGAACCGTTGCTGCGAGCGCAGCATACACAAGATTTCTGATTGATTTTCTCATTTCAATTTTTCCTCACCAAAGAATTAAACCCATCACAATGGGTTCGAGAACAGATATGAAACGTCAGCAGCCATCAAAAGACAAAAACCGACAAATACAGATCTGTATCAACAGTTACAGATCCATCGTAAAGAAGTCGTGAATATTCTGTTTTAAATTTTCCAAACCCTTCGCTATATAGAGCATCGATCCAGGCAGAGCCTTGTTTTTGCAGCATCAAATAAATTTGAGAACATGCTTAGATGACTAGAATTGTTTGAGAAATCGAAGGTCACTTGTGTAGAGCCGTCGAATATCATCAATCTGGTGGAGCACCATTGCAAAACGCTCCACGCCAAACCCTGCCGCAAACCCCGTATAGACTTCAGGATCGTATCCAACCGCTTTAAGCACATTGGGATCAACCATGCCGCACCCCAGTACTTCCAGCCATCGGCCTTTCCACTGCACATCGACCTCAGCAGAGGGTTCGGTAAAAGGGAAGTAGCTGGCTCGGAACCGAATCGGTACGTCGCCAAACATCCGCTCCAGAAACACCTGGATCGTGCCTCGCAGATCGGTAAACGTAAGTCCTTTATCAATGGCTAACAGTTCAATTTGGTGAAAGACGGCAGCATGGGTGGCATCTTCTGTATCTCTGCGATAGCAGCGACCCGGTGCCACAATTCGAATGGGTGGATCCTGTTCTTCCATATAACGGATCTGTACCGAAGAGGTATGGGTGCGCAGGAGATTGCCATCGGAGAGATAAAACGTGTCTGCCATATCTCGTGCCGGGTGGTCTGGAGGGGTATTGAGGGCTTGAAAGTTGTAGTAGTCTGACTCCATCTCTGGCCCACGAGAAACGGTATAGCCCAGACCTACAAATACATCCAAGGCTTGATCAATCATGCCGTTCAGAGGATGAATATGCCCTTGCGGGGTATAGGTTCCTGGCATCGTGACATCTAACGTCTCGGCTTCGAGTCGTGCTTGAATTTGGGCATTCTGTAGATCCGTTCGCTTTTGCTCTAGACCACTTTGTACGATTTCTTTGATTTCATTGGCGACGGCCCCAATACGAGGACGGTCTGCTGCGTCCAACTTCCCCATTCCCTTCAAAATCTGGGAAAGCTGCCCCTTCTTACCCAAAAACTGAACCCGCAACTGTTCGAGCTGATCAAGATCCACCGTGGCTGAGATGGCTTGCTCTGCGTCTTGCCGGAGAGCGGTGAGTTGTGTTTCTAGATCAGTCATTATGAGATTTTAATGCTAGGTGTGGCCGCCTCTGATCTTAACGTAGGAAGCTCTTATTCCTGTGATTGATATAGGTAATTTGCTAACCAATCAGAAATGACTTAAGGTCACCGCAAAATAGTACATACGTTTTTCTTTGGGACCATTGGGTTGGTTGGTTGGTTGAAATGTTGAGCAGCGGTATTGTTTGTTAACGTGAGTTCTGGTTAAGCTTCGGGCAGCAAATACTCATCGAGAGATAGTGCAGGCTTTTTCGGCTGGTGGCAGTAGGCAATCAAGCCACAGACCACATTGACCAAAAAATTGATGGGACTACGAT
>JBAUJD010000400.1:0-1806 GCA_049683515.1 Thermosynechococcaceae cyanobacterium
CTCTCACACCCTTTAGAATGGGCACAAAAAAGGATAATTTAACATTAGTCCTGAAGATAGCCTTGCAGCTCTGTTTGCAGACGCTGTCTGGCTCTGGCGATTCGTGACTTAACGGTGCCCAGTGAAACGCCCGTAACTTCTGCAATATCTTCGTAAGGCATCCCTTCAATTTCACGCAAGACAATGGTGGTGCGAAACACTTCAGGTAATTCTGCTATTGCAACTCGGAGCTGATGGTAGAACTCATGGGTGGTGAGACTATCTTCTGGTCCGGGATCCTCTGACGCTATTTCCCAGCTAATGTTTCCATCTTCCATTGCGATGGGGGCATCAAGGGAGAGAGGACTGCGATGCCGTTTGCGCTTGCGCAACTCGTCATAGAAAAGATTGGTCGCAATGCGGCTCAGCCAGCCTCTAAATTTAGCGGGTTCATGGAGGCGGCTAATATTTCGATAGACCCGAATCCAGACTTCCTGGGCCAGATCAGCTCGATCATCCCAGTCTGGCGCAAGGTGATACAGAACCCGATCTACATGGGATTGATAGCGCTTCAGCAGTTCTGAAAAAGCAGGGCGGTCTGGGCGCAGACCCTGTTGACAGAGCAGCACTAAATCGTTGTTGGCAAGTTTCTCAGCCGGAATTTGCACTTGAGGTTCTATACCCTCAACCCTAGACCAGGACAAAGGAAGACTATGTGACATGAGTTTGAGTCAACCATAATACACTCTTCCTCCTTCGACGGGATGTTTCTCTACGGAGTTCCCGTGATTTTGTCATTCTCACCCTGCCACAATGATCAATCGTTTAGGGGGATTGTTACAAAAACCGAAACGTTGGTGCCGACGCCCACCGGAAAAAGCTCTAAGCTGGAGAGAGTGCTAACTGTCTTATATAGATAGCGACTGCCCACTTCACGCCTTGAATATCCAATGCAGACCCTAGACAGCCCCGTTGTTGATGTTTTATCCCCGCAGCCCCTCACGATCGCGGGTAAATCCTTCCAGTCTCGACTGATGACCGGAACCGGCAAGTACCGATCCCTTGATGAAATGTCAGACTGTGTAGCCGCTTCTAGAACGCAAATTGTGACGGTGGCGGTGCGGCGGGTCCAAACCAGCGCCCCAGGCCATGAAGGTCTAGTCGAAGCGCTGGACTGGTCAAAAATTTGGATGTTGCCCAACACTGCAGGCTGTCAAACGGCTGAGGATGCAGTGCGCGTGGCTCGCTTAGGACGAGAGATGGCAAAGTTGCTAGGCCAAGAAGATAATAACTGGGTCAAGCTTGAGGTCATCCCTGACTCTAAGTACTTACTGCCCGATCCTATCGGTACCTTGAACGCTGCAGAGCAGTTGATTCAGGAAGGGTTTGCGGTTCTGCCCTATATCAATGCGGATCCCCTCCTGGCAAAACGTCTCCAGGATATTGGCTGCGCCACGGTGATGCCCCTGGGATCGCCCATAGGATCGGGGCAGGGAATCCAAAATGCAGCCAATATCAAAATTATCATCGATAACGCCACGGTGCCGGTAGTGGTGGATGCAGGCATCGGCACCCCTAGCGAGGCGGCGCAGGCCATGGAGCTGGGAGCAGATGCGGTGCTGATTAACACAGCGATTGCCATGGCTGCCAATGCACCAGCCATGGCGAAGGCAATGGGACTGGCAACCGAGGCCGGAAGACTGGCCTATCAAGCGGGCCGAATCCCGGTGAAGGCTTACGCCAGCGCCAGCTCTCCGAGCACAGGAATTATTGACAGCAAGTAAGGTTATCGGCTGTCACAAAAGATTGAAAAAGACTCTGGTATAC
>JBAUJD010000401.1:0-2085 GCA_049683515.1 Thermosynechococcaceae cyanobacterium
GACCAATCAGGCTAATTTGAGGCGTTGTTATATCAAAAAACGTTTGCAGCGCCACAATCAAAAAAATGCGCTGCAAACGCTGCTGTGCAATACGAGAGCGTCGCCACTGCGTTAATAGAATTGCCGCTTCAGCCCCAATCACCCCCATAACGGCCCCTGACGCCCCCACTGCAAATTCTGTAGGACTCAATCCCTGCATCACTAGAATCGTTAGCGTCAGCATGGAACCAACCCCTGCAGCCAAGTACATGATGCTAAACCGCACGGTGCCCAACTGTTGTTCAACAAAAGGGCCAAGTACGGCTAGCGCCAGCATATTAAACGCCAAGTGCATAACCCCAAAATGCAGGAACGTTGCCGCTAAGAGCCGCCACCAAGCCCCAGCGACCACATCAGCGGGAACTAGTGCGCCCAACTGATAAAGCGTATAGGGATCTGTGCTGCCACCACGTTGAACCTCGATCAGAAACATGATCACGTTGAGACCGATCAAAGTAAGGGTAACGGGAGACCTGACTAGAGACACCGGCCCTAACTGTTGCTTGGGCGTAGCGTTGAGATCTTCACTCCACCGCAGCAATAACTGGCGAGATTGATCGCTAATTTGTTCAAACTCGCGCTGCCCATCCCTTTGTTTAAGCGTGCCGCAATAGAGCAAATCTTGACTCTCTAGAATGGCGGCGATGTCGTCCTGCGCCCCTGGCGATTCTGCTGCCGCGATCTGGGCCGTGGCTCTCCAAAACTGGCTGTCGCGGCTGGCCTTATTCTGTAGCAACTGAGAGACCTGTGTCGGTTGGCCGCAATAGGCAAACACAATCATCTGGCCCAGGCTCCAGTAGTTTGCTCCTGCTGTTTGTAGATCTGACTGGAAACGCTCTAGAGTCTCAATCATGAGGTTGAGAGCATTCATTTCTCCTAGGGCCTGCAGGTAAAACGAAATCAGATAGGGGGTCCTACTGATGTTGTCTAGGGTAATCTCCTGTTCAATCCAGGTTCGCAAACCGGCCCAGTCGCCGTGGATGCGGAATAAGTTGCAGCGAGCGGCGGGTCCAAAACCCGATGATTCAGCTTTGAGCCGATTCAGTCGCTGAATGGCTTCTGTCTTGCCGGCCTGTGCCAGTGCCAACGCCCCCAAATAATCAGGATAGATCCACCAGCCATCTAAGGGATGAAAAAAGCAGCCCACCGTGGCCCACCAAGCGGCACCTTGAAACCGATATCGAGCGGCTAATGCTTGTGAGCGCCGCAAAGAAATCAACGGCAAGAGTACAAATATCGCCCAAACGCTGCCGCCAAAAAGGCCTGCATTCTGAGGTTGGCTATACCCAAGCGAAGCCATTAGCCCCAAAATTAACCCAGACACCAGTACCCACCCCCGAGCCGCTTGATACCGTCGCAGGCCACTCAGTAGATTTGCAATACAAGAGATGCAGACCAACCAAATTAAAAGGCGATTGAGATCCATAGAGTATGAGTTAATGTGAGTCTCAAAAAAGCTTGAGAGATGGACTAAGTTCAGGGTTCCCCGTTTAGCGCTATCGAAGCATCAGGGTGAATGAACCGCGACTAAACGTTGACTGCCGCAGCAATGGGTTCGCCAGTGAGGCTAAAGGACCGAATTTCTGTGATTTTAACCGGCACGGTTTTACCCCTGAGCGCTTCAATATCACCGGCGAAAAAGGTGAGTCGATTGCCACGGGTACGACCCATCACTTGAGTCGAGTCTCTGGGATTGGCATCCTCAACCAAAATCTCTTCAATACGTCCGGCATAACGTTGGGAGCGATCTGCTGCCATCTGGCCCACTAAATGATTGAGCCGCTGGAGGCGATCGCTTTTCACCTCTTCTTCCACCTGATTATCCCAAGTTGCTGCCGGAGTTCCTGGCCTTGGGGAATAGGCAGCGGTATTGATCAAGTCAAATTCTATATCTTTGACGAGCTGCAGCGTGTTTTCAAACTGCACCTCTGTCTCGCCGGGAAATCCAACAATGGCATCGGCACTAATCGAAGCATCTGGCATGAGCGTCCGAATCTTGTCGATAATGCGGCGATACTTCTCATGGGTGTAGCCCCGCGCCATCGC